>NZ_CP117836.1 GCF_029094545.1 Alkalihalophilus pseudofirmus
CGCGGTAAGACCAACTTCTCCGGAGAAATAGGGCATACAATTGTTGATCCTTTTGGCGTCTATTGTCCATGTGGAAATTTTGGGTGTTTGCAAACGTACATTGCCGAATCCTTTTTGCTTGCTGAAGCATCGAAGAAAAAGAATATCTCGAGCATTCAAGAGTTAGTTGAGGAAGCTGAAAATGGAGAAGCTTGGGCAGAGAATATTCTTAATAAAGCTGTTACTTATGCAGCTGTAGCAATCAATAATATAGTGTGTACCTTTAATCCAGATGTAGTTGTACTTGCAGGAAGTCTTGTCGAAAATTATAACCCCATAAAAGAACGCATTATTAATAAGTACAAGAGTATGATTTGGCCAAATGCGAAAGATACGTTTGAAGTATATATAACTGAGACAGGGAGTTTAGGGGTAGTTATGGGAGCTGCAAAGAGTGTTCAGAATAAATTTATTACAGAGATTGATTTGATAGGGGAGTTTAGCAAATGACTTATACTACATTGGCAGAAGAATACAGAGCTGGTGTTCTAGAAAATGCACATCAAGGCTTAATATGCATTGTCGATGAGAAGAAAAATGTTGTGTATTCGAAGGGGGATACAGGAGAGCCGATTTTATATAGATCAGCAATGAAGCCGTTGCAGGCAATTCCGGTTTTTACCTCAAATGTAATTCGCAATTATCAACTCACAACAAAGGAAATGGCGTTATTTACTGCATCCCAACGAGGGGAAACGTATCAACAGAAAAGTCTAGAAAGTTTGATTACAAAACTTGACTTGCTCGAGGAAACGCTTATATGTGGAAAAAGCTATCCGTTAAATGAGGTTCCAAAAATAAATCACATTTGTAATAATATGCCAAAACGAAAGCTTTTACATAACTGTGCAGGTAAGCACCTGGGCTTCCTTGCTTACTGTAGAGAGCACGGTTATCCGTTATCAAGCTATGGTAAGATTGAGCACCCACTGCAACAGAGAATTCTTCAAGATGTAGCGGAACTTGCAGAGATCTCGAAAGAGAAAATTGTCACAGCGGTCGATGGGTGCGGAGTTCCAGTCCACGCTGTTCCTATAAAGAACATGGCAATCTCCTATTTAAAATTTGCTGTGCCAGATCTAATAAATGATATTACTACAGCTAATGCTGTTGTTAATATAACCAACACGATGAATGCACACCCAGAGATTGTTGCTTCTCATAATTTTATTTGCACCACCTTATTGAAAGATAACAATATTGTAGCTAAAGGAGGTGCGCAGGGAGTTTACTGTTTGGCATTAAAAGAAGAAAAGTTAAGTATTGCCATTAAAGTACTGAGTGGGACGGAATTACTTTGGCCTCTGCTTGTCGCAAGAGCATTAGAGAAAATTGGATATAAAAATCAAGAAACAATCGATAACCTTCTATTGATTAGATCCAAAGATATTTTAAATGATGACGGTGACATAGTTGGAGAAACGAAGATTCTATTTTAAGGGGGAATTTAAATGGGGAAAAATTTAGGGATGTTTATTTTTATTGTATTAATGCTCATTGTTGTAGGTTGCTCGAATGAAAATGTGGATGGTAATGTTTCAGATGAAAACAATGAAATGAATAATGAAGCCCAGGAAATAGATAGCAACAATGGAATTACCATTGCTATTGATCAGAACTTCATTACATTGGATCCACATGATGCAGGAGATACGGTATCTATTTATGGTATTAGATCAATGTATGAAGGACTTGTAGGATTTGACGAAAATATGGATATCATTCCTGTGTTAGCAGAGGATTATGAAATTAGTGAAGATGCACTTGAATATGTATTCACGTTAAAAGAAGATATTGTGTTCCATGATGGAGAGCCATTTAATGCGGATGCTGTGAAATCCAATTTTGAAAGGGTAATAGATGAAGAATTGAGAGCCGCTCGTAATCTACAATATTTAGATTCTATTGAAGTTTTAAGTGATTACGAAATTAAATTTACATTGACTCAACCATTTGGTGCAATGATTAATAAGTTTGCCATGATACCTATTGCAAGCCCGAAGGCTTTCATGGATGCAGAAAACAATTTCGCTTTAAATCCAGTAGGGACAGGCCGTTTTATGTTTGGGGTATGGAATCAAGGAGATTCATTAACTGTAACGAAGTTTGATGACTACTGGGGTGAGGGTGAGACCAATGTTGATAAGGTGACGTTCAGACCAGTACCTGAAAACGGAGCTCGAACAGCAATGCTTAAAACAGGCGAAGCAGATTTTGTTTATCCAGTGCCCCAAAATAATGTTAATGAGTTTCAAGAAACAGAGGATATCATTATAGAAGAAACACCTTCTACAATTGCAAGATATGTATCTATCAACACATTTAAAGAGCCTTTCAACGATGAAAGAGTTCGTCAAGCAATGAACTATGCAGTCGATAAAGAAGCATTTTTAGCAGTTGTAAAGAATGGCTACGGGAATGTCCTTGACTCTACGATGTCTTCGGAAACTCAATATTATTCAAAACAAGATCCTTACACTTTTGATTTAGAGAAAGCAAAAGGATTGATGGCTGAAGCTGGATATGAAAATGGCTTTGAAGCTGAGATCTGGGGTAACACAAGTTCTGAAACTAGCACCGGAATGCAATTTATTAAACAGCAGTTGGCCCAAATTGGAATTGATGTAGAAATTAAGTCAATGGAAGAAGGAACGCTTTCTGATGAAATTTATACTCCTGCCACGCCAGAAGAGGCAAAAGTACAAATGTGGTATGTGAGCTGGTCACCTTCTTCTGGTGATGCAGATGGAGCAACTCGTTCTTTATTCCATAACGAGTACTTCCCTCCAAATGGTGCCAATACTGCCTATTACAATAACAGTGAGGTGTCTAATTGGATAGATGCTGCTAATAATACTGCTGATCAGAATGAACAAAAAGATATTTATTCAAAAATTCAAAGTACTGTTTTTGCAGATGCACCTTGGATTTTCTTAGGCACTGATACTATCTTATCTGGTCATAAGAAAGAGTTGGAAGGAATCTATGTACTTCCTGACGGTTCCATTAGTATAACAAACGCTAATATAAAATAATTAAATGTGTGGGGCTGAGCTATTTCAGCCCCACCCTTTAGTTAAGGATGTGATTATAATGTGGAAATACCTCATTAAACGTATTATTGCTTTAATTCCTCTCTTACTCGTTGTATCCTTCGTTATCTTCATGTTTATTCATTTAATTCCGGGTGATCCAGCTCGTCTTATAGCTGGTAAAGAAGCAACTTTGGAGGAAATTGAGGCGGTAAGAGAGGTGCTTGGTTTAAATCAACCTTTACTTCAACAATATGTAAATTATTTAGGTTCTCTGTTATCAGGTGATTTAGGCTCTTCTATTCGATCAGGCGCTCCAGTTAGCAGCTTAATTGGAGATCGAATCATGCCAACATTAGGGCTTACTTTTCTAAGTATTATATGGGCTCTTGTCATTGGGATCTTATTAGGAGTTGTATCAGCTGTTTTTCGTGATAAGTGGCCGGATCGTTTAGGAATGCTCACAGCCGTTTCTGGTATATCTTTGCCAAATTTCTGGGTCGGATTAGTCTGCATTCAATTATTCGCTGTACAACTTGGACTCTTTCCCACAGGTGGCGCTGATGCAGGGTGGAAAAGTTATATCTTGCCTTCTTTCGCCTTAGGTGCAGGGATTATGGCGATGATTGCTAGATTTACAAGGTCTTCATTAGTATATACATTAAAACAAGACTATATTAGGACAGGAAGAGCAAAAGGGCTAAGTAGCAGAACTATTATTTTCGGTCACGCACTAAAGAATTCGTTAATTCCTGTAATTACTGTAGCTGGTCTTCAGTTTGGATTTTTACTTGGGGGATCTGTTGTAGTAGAGACTGTATTCAGTTTTCCAGGGTTGGGACGTTTACTCATTGACTCGATCCATTTTCGTGACTATCCAGTCATCCAAGCGCTTATTTTATTTTTTTCTGTCCAATTTATCTTAGTCAATTTGTTAGTTGATATTTTATACAGTCTTTTTAACCCTAAAATCAGGTATGAATAGTTGAATAGGAGGTGAACAATCTATGAAGAACATGCCGTTAGAAACTTCTCTTAAACCTACTGTAATTGATAAAAAATCAAGAGGTCGTTGGTATGAATTTTGGAAATCGTTTAGAAAAAAGAAGTCAGCATTATTTTCATTGTATTTTATTATTTTGTTGTTCGTGTTAGTAGCTATTGGTCCGTTAATCACTCCTTATGATCCTGCAGAACCCAATTATTCGAACCTACTAGCATCTCCATCCTTAGATCATCTTTTTGGTACAGATGAATATGGAAGAGATATATTTTCAAGAATTATTGCTGGTGCTCAAATCTCATTATCTGTAAGCGTAACAGCTGTACTGTTAGGAGCGATTGCTGGAACGATATTAGGCTTAGTCAGTGGTTTCTTTGGAAAGTGGGTCGATAAAGCTATTATGAGATTTTGTGATGTGTTATTTGCTTTCCCGGATTTAATCTTAGCGATTGGAATTGTAGCAATCTTAGGGCCTGGATTAAATAATGTCATTGTAGCAATCGCGTTTTTCAGCATCCCTTCCTTCGCTAGAATTGTCAGAGGGGCTACATTAGAAGTCAAAGAAATGCTTTTTGTGGAATCGGCTAAATCGATTGGAGCTAGTAAAAAAAGAATTTTATTTAAGCATATTTTTCCTGAAACGATTCCAAATCTAATTGTCTATTTTACGATGAGTGTAGGTACAGCTATTTTATCTGCAGCAAGCCTTAGTTTTCTAGGACTTGGCGCAGAGCCTTCATCTCCAGATTGGGGAGCGATGTTGAGCATGTCTAGGGATTACATAGGGTCTTCCTTCCATCTAATTTTCTTCCCGGGGTTAGTTATTTTTCTTACCGTGCTTGCATTTAACCTGTTAGGCGATGGATTAAGGGATGTACTAGACCCTAAAACAAGAAATTAAGGAGGTGAGCTAAGAGTGGCTACATTATTAGAAGTTAAGAATCTAAAAACAGGATTTAGGAAAGAAGAACAAATCCAGACGATCATAAGCGGAATAGACTTTTCCATTAATAAAGGAGAAATCGTTGGACTAGTTGGTGAGTCCGGAAGTGGAAAAAGCGTTACATCCCTATCCATTATGAGACTCTTACATGATACCCCAGGAGAGATTATGAGTGGAAAGGTTATGTATAAGGGGGTTGATTTGTTAACACAATCAGAATCTAAAATGAGGAAATATCGTGGGAAGGAACTAGCGATGATTTTCCAAGAGCCAATGACCTCTTTAAATCCTGTATTGAAAATAGGGAAGCAACTCATGGAGATTATCATTCTTCATATGAAACTATCAAAAAGAGAAGCTAAAGCTCACGCAATAAAGATGCTTGAATTAGTAGGGATTCCTAGAGCCAAGGATATTATGGGAGAATACCCGCATCAGCTCTCTGGGGGAATGCGGCAAAGGGTAATGATTGCTATGCAAATATCTTGTAATCCTTCATTGCTGATTGCGGATGAACCTACCACTGCTTTGGATGTGACAATTCAAGCGCAAATTTTAAACTTATTAAAGGATATTCAAGAGAAGACGCAAATGGGGGTCTTACTTATTACTCATGATTTAGGAGTAGTGGCTGAAGTTTGTGATCGAGTCATAGTGATGTATGCAGGTCGTATTGTAGAAGAAGCGACAACGGAAGAATTATTTGATAACCCGAGACATCCTTATACTCAAGGGCTGATAGCGTCAATCCCAAAAATTGGATCGAATAAAAAGAAGTTAACTTCCATTCCTGGAACGGTTCCCAACCCTAGTGATATGCCAGTTGGTTGTAAGTTCGCACCTAGATGTTCAAAAGTAATGGAAGTTTGTTACGAGAAGGAACCTAATTTACTTTCTGTGGGCAAACGTGCTTCAAGGTGTTGGTTAGAGGCAGTAGAGGATGTTGAAGAGGAGGTTTCAGCATGTCAGGAGAAGTCTTAGTTGATGTGAAAAATGTTCAAAAATATTTTCCTCTTAGTAAAGGCTGGTTTAAAACTAAAAGCTATGTTAGAGCTGTCGACAATATATCCTTCTCAATTAATAGAGGAGAAACGTTTGGGTTAGTTGGTGAATCAGGATGTGGCAAATCGACAACTGGGAGATTATTAAATGGTCTCATAAAAGCTGATAATGGAGAAATTCTTTATCATGGAGAAAATCTTATTGGGCTACCCGAAAAAAAATGGAAGAACTACAGGCAGAGAATGCAAATGGTTTTCCAAGATCCTTTTGCCTCTTTAAGTCCAAGAATGCGTGTGAAGGATATCGTCATGGAGCCTTTGACCATTCATTTCCCGAATATGTCGAGCAAAGAAAAACTACAAAAAGTCATTGAATTGCTCGAAAAGTGTGGCATCAGTGAATATCATTTAAATAAATTTCCCCATGAGTTTAGTGGTGGACAAAGGCAAAGAATAAGTATAGCTCGAGCACTCATCTTACAGCCGGAATTAATCATCGCTGATGAAGCAGTATCTGCGTTAGATGTTTCTATTCAATCTCAAATTCTAAATTTATTAAAGGATCTACAGGAAGAATACAAGCTTACTTATTTATTTATCTCCCATGATTTAAGTGTGGTTGAGCATATTAGTGATCGGGTTGGTGTCATGTATTTAGGTGACTTGGTTGAGGTAGCTCCTAAAGGGAAAATCTTTAATGAACCTAAGCATCCTTATACTCAATCATTACTGTCATCGATTCCTAAGCCTGATCCGAAAGTGAAGAGAGAAACAATTCTTCTTAGCGGTGAGATACCGAGTGCTTCTAATCCTCCTAGTGGCTGTAAATTCCATACAAGATGCCCTGTAGTGATGGATGTTTGTAAGAAAGAAGTTCCTAAAACTACAGACGTGGGACATGGGCAATCTGTTGCTTGTCACTTATATTAATTTTGAAAGTAGATAACTATTATTTTTAATTTCTAAAGTAAGGGGTAAATCTAGTGAATGTGCAAATTATGTTAGTGGATTCATTGACAGAACTGCCTAGCTCTTATCGTAATGAAAATTTGTTTTCGTTTGGAAAGACTTTATTAATTCATAAAGAGAATGAAGCCTATTTATACTTAGGTACAGACAAAGCTAGGATAACAATGGAGGATATCCGCTATTTAGGCGGAGAGACTCGAAGGCAAATAGAGAAATGGAATGTGAAGTATGCCATCCTTGACTCCAAAAGTTTAATAAACATAACGCACCAGATGAAGGAAGAGGAGGTTGTAGTTTGCTTCCTAGAAGGCTGGTATTTAGCAGGGTACAAGTTTAATAAATATAAGAGAAAAAATGTAACAACATTAGAACCAAAGCTCAAGCTTAATAATAAAAGCTACCATGATTGTAGAAAACTAGCTCTAATTCGCTCTAATGCGACGAATATAGCTAGAGATCTATGTAATGAACCTGCGAACAAACTGACACCCAAAATCTTTGTAAAAAGATTAAAAGAGATGTTCCAAGATACAAAGGTGGAAGTAGAAATTATAGATATACATGGTTTGAAAGAAGCTGGTTTTCACGCTGTGCATGCTGTGGGTAAAGGAAGTGGAAGTTTACCCTATGTTGCTCTATTGCGTTTGAATAGTGAAGTCGGTGATCCTACCGCTCTTATTGGCAAAGGAGTCACATTTGATTCTGGAGGTATAAATGCCAAAACAGGAAAAGATATTGGTGAAATGAAAATGGATATGGGGGGGGCAGCAGCAGTCACAGGAGCAGTTAAACTACTAGCAGATCTTAACTATCAAGGGAATCTTCTCGCCATTATTCCTCTAGTGGTAAACGTAGCTGGGAAGGATGCATATCTCCCTTCAGATGTCATTACGTATAAAAATGGATTGACTGTAGAAGTAGGGAATACTGATGCTGAAGGTAGACTAATTCTCGCAGATGCGATTTTACATGCAACAGCTTCCAATGCAAAGCACATCATTGATATTGCAACACTTACCGGAAGTATTGGACACGCCCTTGGATTAAAAAAAGCCGGAATCTTTTGCAATGATGAGGATTGGCTGTGGGGGTTAAAAGAATTAGGGGAGAGTTCTGGTGACTATGTTTGGCCGATGCCATTAGTTGATGCGTATCAATCACTATTAGAGAGTGATACAGCTGATTTGAATAATATGAGTTCCTCCATTTATGGAGGATCGATCACTGCTGCAATGTTTCTAAAGAACTTTGTTCTGGATGATTGTCGGTGGATTCACATTGATATGGCAAATACGGTTCGTCCATGGAAAGAAGAAGGGTATTATCCTGCAGGAGCATCTGGTTTTGGTGTAAGGTTATTGGCAGAAATAGTTCAATGTGAAAGGATTAGCGATGTTATATGTTAATTGAAGCAATTGTTCAAAATGAGAGAGAGGCAATGGAAGCGAAGGAGCTAGGTGCTGACAGGCTTGAACTTGTTTCGAAGATTGAGGAAGGCGGACTAACCCCATCTTATGACACTATAAAACAAGTGTTAAGAAATGTTTCGATTCCTGTTCAAGTAATGATACGTCCTCATAGCTGTAGCTTCTTTTATGATGAGGTTGATAAAGATTCTATTTTAAAAGATATTGAACAATTACTCAACCTTGGAACGAATCGAATAGTCATAGGTGCTCTTAATCAAGATAACACGATTGATGTACCTTTCGTCGAAAAAATTCTTACTCGCTATAATCAATTAGATATTACGTTTCATCGAGCTTTTGATGATGTCACGTCACAGGTTGAAGCATATAAAGTATTAGTGCCTTACAAAAAGAACTTAAAGAGAATCCTGACCTCTGGTGGTGAAAGTGATTGCTGGAAAGGAAGAGAACGACTGAGTAAGCTGGTTGAATTATCAAGAAAACTTAATGGACCAGCTGTTCTTCCTGGAGCAGGAATAACAGCTTTGAACTTCCAAGAAATCCATGCTGGTGTTGGCGCTAAACAGTATCATTTTGGAAGTGGTTTACGTAAAAATCGTTCTTTCTCAGAAGGGTTTGATAAAGATTCATTTCAGAAAATTATAAAAATAAAAAGAGGTCTAAGCCTCTGAAACAACATACAATTAATTTTTAGTAAAGGTACTTATAGAAATAGAAGATAACTTGTTAGGAGGAGAATAGTATGAAAACTAATTATGATTGGCCGGAAATTTATGGTGATCCCTCGTGGTTTATACACGATAGGTTCGGGTTATTTATTCACTGGGGATTATATTCGTTGAAAGCAAAAGATGAATGGATCATGACACAAGAAAAAATATCAAAAGAGAGTTATGAAAAATACCTCTCTCAGTTCGCTGCGGACTTATTTGATGCCAAAAATATTGTGGAAAAGGCGAAGAGATGCGGGATGAAGTATATTGTACTTACAACGAAGCATCATGAAGGCTTTGCGTTATGGGATAGTAAATACACAGATTACAAGATTACGAACTCGCCACATCAAAAAGATGTACTAAAAGAATTTGTAGAGGCTTGTCGTGATGCAGATATTAAAATTGGTTTTTACCACTCGTTAATAGATTGGCACCATGAACAGTTTACGATAGATGGATTACACCCTCAACGGGATGATGAATCGGTGAAACAAGAAAAACGAGATATGGCTGTTTACCAAGAGTATTTACATAATCAGGTTGAAGAGTTAGTTACTAATTATGGTGATATTGATTATTTTTGGTTCGATTTTTCTTATGAAGACAGGGACTGGGGATGGTCCAAAGGTAAAGGAGCCGAAGATTGGCTGGGAGAACAACTTGAGGCACTTATTTTAAAGAACCAACCTCATATTTTACTCAATAATCGTCTTGGTTTAAATCGAGGAGTACATACTCCAGAGCAATATCAACCAACAAGACCTTTATATGCTGAGAGTGGAAAGAAAATGATTTGGGAAGCTTGTCAAACATTTAATGAAAGATGGACTTACAATCCGAATAACCTCCATCATAAATCTCCTGAAATGATCGTAAAGCTATTAATTGATACGGTTGCCAAAGATGGGAATTTACTTATGAATTTTGGTCTAACTGCTAGAGGAGATTTTGATAAAGTCTCATTAGGTGTAATGGATGAATTAGCGGAATGGATGAGGCATCATAAACAGTCTATACATGGAGCTGGAGCAAGTGAAATAGCTGCCCCACAGGATTGCAGAATTACTCAGAAGGGTGATACCATCTACCTTCACCTGTTTTCGTGGCCCTTTAGAACCATTCACTTCAAAGATTTTGGTAGGGAAGTAGAATATGCGCGCTTCCTTCACGATCACTCTGAAGTATCAATAAAAGTATTTGAGGAATCTGATATTTTTCATCACGATGTTCCTGTTATAGAGAAAGACGAAATCGTCTTAGAATTACCGGTAATTAAGCCAGACTTACTAGTTCCTGTCATTGAGATGAAGCTGAAAAATTAAACTAGTTGATGTAATGAATACAACTGCATTTGTAAGATAAGCATAGAATACTCATAAAAAACAGAGAGGTTGCTATTAGCTGCCTGTACCGTTTAAGGAGGTGGATTGAAAAGTGAAGGTACTAGGTATAGATATTGGTGGAACAAAGATTAATATGGGAGTAATTGATAGAGAGGGAAAAATTCATAGAAAACAGACATTCCCAACTTCATTTCCTTTATATGAAACACTTGAGAAAGAAATTATTCAATTATTGTCAGAAAATGAAAATATTGAAGCGATTGGTATTGGCACAGCTGGATTAATTGATACAAAACTCGGTAAAGTTTTGTATGCTAGTGATAACCTCCCCGGTTGGAGCGGTACTGAGGTAAAGGCTCGATTAGAAAAGGCAGTAGGTTTACGAGTAGAAATAGATAATGATGCGAATGTAGCCGCATTAGCAGAAGTGAAGTTAGGAGCGGCAAAGGAATTTCATCGAGCATTACTTTTAACTTTAGGTACTGGTGTTGGAGGTGGGGTCATAATTAATGGACAAATTTTAACTGGTCCTAATGGAGGAGTAGGAGAATTTGGACATATGATCTTATACCCTGATGGCATCCTATGTTCTTGCGGGAGAAAGGGATGTAAAGAACAATATATATCTGGAAAAGCGTTACAGCGCCGTATTTATGAAGCTGGTCTTTCTTGCTCACCTGAGAAACTGATGAAGTATAGAGATTCAATTCCGCAAGCCAAGGAAATCATTCGCTCCTATACATTTGATTTAGCCGTTAGTATAAGCTCATTGCAAGCAGCTCTTGACATAGAAGTCGTCATACTTGGAGGCGGGGTATCTGATTCAGCTAATTATTGGATAGAAGAACTTAGAGAACAATTGAAACCAATGCTTCTCAACCCTTTAGAAGTGAAAGTGGCAGCTTTTAAGAGTGATGCTGGTATGCTCGGAGCGGCTCATCTGGTGTTAGATCCTGTTAATGATAGTCCTTGTGTGTGAAAAATTACAAATAAAAGAAATAACCTCTCTTGTATAAAAGAGAGGTTATTCTTAATGTGCCTAGCATGGATACAATCGAGAGGGAGCCCGAATCCTGAAACAGCATCAGGTTATTGGTTGTTACTACAATGCCCCCTCTTACTTGCTAGCAATTCAGTAAATCAAAATAACACTTCGCATTCTGATGAAAGAATAGCGTTCATTAGCTCTTTAGAAGGTGCTGTATCCGTAATGACTGCATCAATATTAGTAAAGGAATCTAATTTATAGAAATGAGAACGATTAAATTTACTGCTGTCACAAAGTAAAATTGTACTTTGCGAGTTTTTAATCATATGTTGTTTAACTAGTGCTTGCATATGGTTGGCTTCATATATCCCCTGCTCATCAATTCCGCGACAAGATATAATGGATAGGTTTGCCTTGAAGTTTTTGATAAATTGTCCAGTTAGTTCTCCCACTATTGAAGTGGAGTTTTCTTTTAGTTGCCCACCCGCGATAAAAGTTGTGATTGAGTCATATTCCCTTAAATCGAGAGCTGTCTTTAATCCATTTGTTACAACTGTAATATCTTTAAATTTCTTTAGAGATGGACAAATATGGCTTACTGTACTACTTGAGTCTAAAAAAATAGCATAGCCATCTGCGATAAAATCAAGGGCTAAATTGCATGCATACGACTTTTCATTCTGATTCTCAACTTCTCTAAAGATATGAGGATATTCAATATTTGTATCCGGAACGATTGAGACTCCACCATGGAACCTTTTAACCAGTCCATTCTTTTCCAATTCGATGAGAGAACGTCGCAAAGTAGCGAGGCTGCAATAAAGTTCTTTACATAAGTATTGGGAGGAAACGGTTTTTTTTCGTTTCAATATTTTAAGGATTACTTCGTTTCTTTCGATTGATAGCATAAAGGAAACACACTCCGTTCACTGAGAACATACAGACACTGTTAATCACACGAATTGAACATTTTTGAATATTTATGAATGAATTATACCATGTTTAGGTTGAAATTATCATCATAGTGTTCATATATTTACAGAATTATATAAATGTTTGTAAAATTAATTTAGAAATACAACAAGTTGATTTCTCATCGACAGTGTCTACACCTTTTTGGGAGGAGGTCATCCAATTACATTGTAAGCGCTTTAATATATGTGGTGAGGGGGAAATAATTTTGAAGAAAAAGATACTAATAATATTAATGGGTGTACTTAGTTTGATTCTTGTTGCGTGTGGAGGACCTGTTGAAGAAGCCAATGCAGAAAATGAAGAAGTAGAAATTAGACTTTGACGAGAATGGCGGGAACCACTAAACAAGTTGAAATCTTCAATGACATTATAAAAGAATTTCAGGAAAAACATCCTAACGTGGTGATTATTGATGAATCTCAAGGAGATGAATCAGCTTTCAATAACAAGCTTAAAACAGACTTAGCATCGGGGACATTGCCCAATATTTTTAGAATACAAGGTGTAGCAAATTTAAGTGATTATATTGAAAATGGTCTCTTAATGGACATGGAACCTGCTTTAAAAGAAGACCCAGACTGGGGTGAAGGATTTACAGAGGGTGCCTTAACGTATTACCAAGTACCAAATCAAGAAGGGACATATGCGGTGCCAATGGAATCAGGATTAATAGGTGTTTATTATAATGAAGAGTTATTTAAAAAAGCTGGAATTAATGAATTTCCAGAAACATGGAATGACCTTCTTTCAGCAATCGAAAAGCTAAAGGCGATTGATGTGACTCCTATCGCACTTGGCGCACAAACAACGTACATGGCTGGTCATTTACACAACCAAATTTTTTACAAGTGGATGGGGACGGAAGCGGCGAAAAAGTTAGGCACAAGAGACTTAGAGTGGTCAGATCCAGAAGTTGTCCAAACATTGGAGTTTGTCAAGGAATTAAATGATATGGGTGCATTTGGAAGAAATGCAGCTGGTATAACAGACGATATTGTCTTAACCGACTTCTTGCAAGGCAAAGCAGCAATGATGATTACCGGCCCTTGGAATATTGGAAAGTTCACAAGTGAAGAAGATACTGAGTATACCGATTCTATCAAGGTAGCAAAATTTCCTTACTTCGAAGAAAAACCTGAATTCAAAGATGAAGACATGCAAGTATTAAGTCCGTATATGGTTAATGGAAAATTAGAAGGCAAAGAAAAAGAGTACACGATTGAGTTAGTCAAAATGCTTACTTCAGCAGAAGCGGCCAAAAGATTTGCTGAAGAGTCACAATTTTTAATTCCTAGAACTGATATTGAAATTGAAGAAGAAAAAGTCTCGGAAATTTTTCTTAGCAACATAGAGTTAGGGGCCACTTCAACGGGAATCGCTGTAGATGTATTTGACTTTGACCCGGTTCCTTCAATGCAAGATCGAACAAGGAATTCTATTGTGAGTATGTTTATTAGTTCGAACGCAGAAGAAGCAGCAAAAGAAATTCAAAGTGAGATTGATAGGTCTAACTAAATTCTTACTCAGTCACAATGATGAGTCACTCTAATTATAATTTTATAGAGAATAAAAGAGTGACTCAACATTTAACTGATGGTGTAAAGGAGGGGAATAGATGATTATAAAATCGAGAAAAGAAAAATCGAAAATTCTTCTTTTTACTCTACCGGCATTATTCATATATATAGTATTTCTAGTAATCCCGATGATAGGGGCTTTGTATTTTTCTGTTATGAACTGGAATGGAATTAGAGGGGTACCGCTAGAGTATGTAGGATTAGACAATTATATAAATGTATTTACGGATAAAAGCTTTTTGCTTTCTTTGAAAAATATGTTCAATATGGTTTTTTTTAGTGTTCTGTTCCATACACCGATTGCATTATTGTTAGCGGTTGCGATTAATTCAAAATTTAAAGGTTACAGACTGTTTAAAGTTGTTTATTTTGTGCCAACGATCTTTCCACTAACTGCGATTGGATTACTTTGGTACTTTATTTTTATGCCCAATGGTTCGTTGAATAGTTTTCTAGAACTTATTGGGTTATCAGAGTTAGTTACTGGTTGGTTAATTAATCCTTCAACAGCTATGGGTACCATAATCTTTGTCAACATTTGGGCTGGGATTGGATATTACATGGTAATATTGCTAGCTGGATTAACCACTATTCCTAAGGAAATATATGAAGCTGCGGATATTGATGGGGCTACACCATCAAAGAAGTTCTTTCATATAACGATTCCTATGCTCAAACCAATTATCACATTATGTATATTGATGGATATTATTGGAACGATCAAAGTGTTTGACTTGATCTTTGTCATGACCGAAGGAGGACC
This sequence comes from Alkalihalophilus pseudofirmus, assembly GCF_029094545.1. Classification (NCBI taxonomy): domain Bacteria; kingdom Bacillati; phylum Bacillota; class Bacilli; order Caryophanales; family Bacillaceae; genus Alkalihalophilus; species Alkalihalophilus pseudofirmus. Next base: position 14,780 of record NZ_CP117836.1, read on the forward strand.
TAATGGGTTAACAAATCTTCCGACGACCTTAATGTATTATGAAGCTTTTAGATATGATAATTATGGAGTGGGTAGTGCGATTGGGATTATCATTCTTGTCATAGCTCTTGTATTAACGATAGGTAGTGAATCTATTATGAATAGAAAGGGCAGAAGCTAATGAAAAACAAAGTAATCATATATGCCTTTGTTTTACCCATGGGTCTATTATTTATCGGCCCTATGCTGTTTACTTTTCTATCTTCATTTAAAGGGAATACTGAAATTTTTAGTGCCCCGTTTAGTCTACCAGAAGTTTTTAGGTTTGAAAATTACATAGTAGCTTGGAACGAAGCTAATATGAGTAGGTACTTTATAAACAGTATAGTAATTTCACTAGCGACAGTTATTATACTTGCATTCGTTTCATCTATGGCTGCCTATGTACTGGCAAGGTTTAATTTTAAAATAAATAGATTTCTTTCGTTGTTTTTTCTACTAGGTATGATGCTGCCAATGCATACGGTTCTTGTACCTGTTGCCTATATGATTGGGTTACTAGGCTTAAAGAATAATCTATTAGCCCTAGTACTACTCTTTGTGGCCTTTTCCTTATCATTTAGCATATTGGTTTTAACACGTTTTATGCAGAGTATTAATCTATCACTAGAAGAGGCAGCCATCATTGATGGGGCTAGTTATTTCCAAATCTACTGGAGAATTATCCTCCCTATGTCAGTACCGGCGATATCGACTATCTCCATTTTTAATTTTTTAGCTGCATGGAACAATATCTTGTTCCCACTTCTATTTATTAATGATGATCGGTTTAAACCGATTGCTTTAGGACTGTTAAACTTTAGCGGGGAGAGAGGGTCGGAATTTGGACCTTTAATGGCTGCAATTATTATCACGATTACAGTTCCATTAATCGTCTATCTTTTGTTTCAAGAAAAAGTGGAAAGTGGCTTGGCTGCTGGTGCAGTTAAAGAATAATTGACCATTGTAGATGTTGATTCTAGTTATTTAGAAAGATGAGTAAAGGATTCAAAGAAAGATAACAAAAAATAAGTATCTGATAAATGGAGGAGATACCTTTGGGAAATTATATACCAGAAATTAGAAAATATGCTCATTTGCTTGTTGATACCGGACTTGTCGTAGGTGCAGGGGGGAATGTAAGCATTAGGAATGGTGATTATATGTATATATCACCTAGTGGATTTGATTTAAAAGAGATAGAAGACGATCAATGGATAAAAGTAGGTATTGAAACAGGGGAAGTATTTGGGGATCTGCGACCATCTTCTGAAATTTTAATGCATCTAGAATGTTACCGTAGGAGATCTGACATCAATTCAGTATTACATGCACACCCTACTTACTCAGTAGCAGTTTCTTCAACAGGGAAAGAAATCCCAGCTTTGTTTCCTGATTTTCCGGCAATGGTGAAGTCAATATCGTACTTGGATTACATCATTCCAACTACTGAAGTTTTAGCTAACGCTGTTAAAGAAGAAATCGAAGACAACGATGTTATTGTGATGAGGAATCATGGGGTCTTGACAGTTGGAAAAACGATGAAAGAAGCTTATTTTTATATGCAAATTACTGAAGAGTCGGCAAAGGTCTATGCAATTGGATGTAGTGTTGGTGAGATTAGAACATTAACTGAAAAAGAGTGTCAAGATTTAAGGGATTTATCTGCGGAAAAATACCGTGCTAAGCTGATCCAAGAATAAATAGGTTGTGGAGGCTTTTATGAAAAGTTTGTTGGCTTGTGATCTAGGTGCTTCAAATGGAAGGATTGTTGCTGGTTTATTTGATGGTAATAAGATTAGGTTAAATGAAATATATAGATTTCCCAATAAGTATGTAAAGGAAAACAGCCATTATTATTGGGATTTTAATTCAATTACTACAGAAATATCAGCAGGGATAGAAAAAGCAGAACAGATCTTAGGATATTGTCAAAAAAGTATTGGATTTGATACATGGGGGGTAGATTTTGGATTAATAGATTGTGATAAAAAGTTAGTGTCTAAACCATTTTCATATCGAGATACTTTTACTAGAAAATATTTATCTGAAGTATCGAATCGAATAGAGGATGAAGTTCTTTTTCAAAAAACGGGAAACGAAGTTAACTCCATCAATACATTATTTCAGTTATATGCAATCAATAAAGAGTTTCCTGACTATTTACAAGAAGCGAAGTCAATTTTATTTATGCCAAATCTCTTAGCCTATTTTTATTCTGACATCAAAGTAAATGAGTTTACAATCTCCTCTACATCTCAATTACTTAGCTGGGTTTTAAAATCTTGGGATAGTGAAATTATTAATTGCTTATTTGATATTCCATTACCTCTTGAACAAGTGAAAATGCCTCACTTGAAGCTTGGAAAAATGAAAAAAGGATACATTCAAAGTCCGGTGGATGTAATTCTTGTTCCGGGTCATGATACTGCATGTGCAATATCGGCCTTACCAATGAACGATTCTGATTCTGCCTTTATCAGTTTAGGGACATGGGGGGTTATCGGAAAGATCACTGAACAACCCGTTATCACTAAAGAGGTATTTGACAACGATTTTACGAACGAGGGAACAAGTGAAGGAAAGTGGCGTTTACAGAAAAATGCAATGGGATTTTGGATTCTTCAATGTCTGAAAAAAGAATGGGGTAATGTAAGCTACGAAAAAGAAACCGCTATATTGGAGGTCTCTACATGCTCAAGAATGTGGATCGATCCTGATCACTCGATTTTCTTTAATCCTACGAGTATGACGGATGCAATCAATCAATTCTGTTCTATGACTGGGCAACCTATGCCGTCCTCATTAGAGGAATATATTAGATGTATTGTAGAGAGCATGGCTTTAAATTTCGGTTACCTAATTAATAAAATTGAGCAGTTATCTTCATCTAAGGTTCATTCTGTATATATGGGTGGAGGAGGCATTCAAAATAAATCCTTGTGTCAATTTTTGTCTAATGCTACAGGAAGAGTAGTAATAACAGGACCTATTGAAGCTAGCGTCCTTGGGAATACATTGTCACAACTCCGTGCTCAAAATGAAATAAACTCTTTAGAAGAAGGAAAAGAAATTGTTAGGCATTCTATAAAAGAAACGATATATACCCCTAGAGAGAGCGCTTATTGGAATGAAGTGATAGGTAGTTTTAGAGAATTATTAGAGAGTAAAGGAGACAGTGAATATGCAAACCGATAGATACATTGGACAACTACCGAAAATAGGGATTAGACCTACTATTGATGGGAGAAGAGGAGGAGTAAGAGAATCTTTAGAAGAAACAACGATGGGCATGGCAAAAAATGTAGCTGAATTTCTAAGTAACAATCTAAAACACTACAATGGAGAAGAAGTAGAGTGTGTAATTGCTGACATTTGTATTGGGGGTGTCACCGAAGCAGAAAAAACACGTCAAAAATTCGAACGTGAGGGGGTGGGAGTATCCATTACAGTGACTCCTTGCTGGTGTTATGGCAGTGAAACGATGGATATGGATCCGCATATTCCAAAGGCAATTTGGGGGTTTAATGGTACAGAGCGTCCAGGAGCTGTCTATTTAGCTGCTGTTTTAGCTGCTTATAATCAAAAGGGATTACCAGCTTATGGAATATACAGTCATGACGTGCAGGATGCAGGAGATGAGACTATCCCTATCGATGTTCAAGATAAGTTACTACGATTTTCTAAAGCGGGTCTGGCTGTTGCTATGATGAAAGGTAAATCCTATTTATCTATGGGCTCAGTATCTATGGGGATAGCTGGAAGTATGGTACAAGAAGAGTTCTTTCAAGATTATTTAGGAATGAGAAATGAGTATATTGATATGACTGAGTTTGTACGAAGAATGGAGTTAAAGCTTTTTGATGAGGTCGAATTTGACCAAGCATTAAAATGGGCAAATGAGCATTTGCAAATGGGAGAAGATTTCAATAAGGAAGATTGTCAGCGGACATCTGATCAAAAAGAAGAAGATTGGAAAAAGTCTATTAAAATGGCGTTAATTACAAAAGACTTGATGGTTGGAAACCCCCATCTATACGACAAAGGTTATGAGGAAGAATCTTATGGCCATAATGCTTTAATTGCTGGTTTCCAAGGGCAAAGGCAATGGACAGATCATTTTCCAAATGGTGACTTCATGGAAGCTATCTTAAATTCATCTTTTGATTGGAATGGTAAGAGACCCCCTTACTTATTGGCAACTGAAAATGATAGCTTGAATGGTGTTGGGATGATGATGGGACACCTATTAACGAATACAGCTCAAGTGTTTGCCGATGTGCGTACATTTTGGAGTAGTGATTCAGTGAAGAGAGTGACTGGTAAAAAGCTAAGTGGAATCGCTGAGAATGGAATTATTCATTTAATTAACTCTGGGCCAGCTTCTCTTGATGGCACCGGTCAACAAAAAAGAGATGGAAAACCTGCGATGAAGCCATTTTGGGAGATTACGGATGAGGAAGTTGGAAAGTGTCTTCAAGCAACTAAGTGGCATCCAGCATCAACGGAATATTTTCGAGGAGGAGGCTTCTCAACGAGTTACACAACTAAAGGTAACATGCCTGTAACGATCTTCAGGCTCAACTTAGTCAAGGGTCTAGGACCAGTATTACAGTTAGCAGAAGGTTATACAGTTGAATTGGAACAGGATGTCCATGATGCTTTAAACCTTAGAACAGATCCCACATGGCCTACTACTTGGTTTGTTCCAAAGTTAACAGGTCAAGGAGTGTTTCATGATGTCTATTCAGTTATGAATAATTGGGGGGCGAATCATTGTGTCGTAAGTTACGGCCATGTGGGTGCAGATCTTATTACCTTAGCTTCAATGTTACGTATACCGGTAAATATGCATAATGTTTCACATGATAAAATTTATCGTCCAAGTGCATGGACTATGTTTGGAACTGATAATCCAGAATCTGCAGATTTCTTAGCATGTAAAAATTATGGAGCATTGTATAAGTAGCCTCCTCAGATAGAACCTCCGCCTACTAATCTTGAAAGGGATTTTTTCATGTTGACTTTATGAGGGAAACTTAAGGGCTGGGATATAATTTTGCTCAGTTTTAAGCGATTGTTATTCTTTTTTAAAGCTATTAATTCTAATGTGAGGAGAGATAATTATGAAGGTTGGATTAAGTACGTATAGCTTGGTCAATGAACTTCAAGAAGGAAAAATGACGGTATTAGATGTTATTCAATGGATTGCTGATAATGGTGGAGAACATATGGAAATTGTTCCTTATGGTTTTGAAGTCGTAGATGATCCCGAACTAGCAGATCAAATCAGAGAAAAAGCGGCATCGGTTGGAGTTGAACTTTCAGCTTATTCATTACCAGCAAACTTTGTTCAAGATTCTGAAGAAGCTTTTCTCGAAGAAGTGGAGCGTTTAAAAAGGCATGTTGACATTGTCCATCGTATGGGGATAAAGATTATGCGTCATGATGTAACAGCGTTTCAATTAAAACCCGAAGAAATGACGATACATTATTTTGAAGAGCACCTTTCAAAGTTTGTTAAAGGTAGTCAGTTGTTGGCTGATTACGCCTTACCATTTGGTATCACAACAACTATTGAAAATCATGGTTTTAATGTTCAGTCAAGTGATCGTGTACAACGTGTTATCAAAGCTGTAAACCGTGAGAATTTCAAAACAACACTTGATATATGTAATTTTCTTTGTATTGATGAAGATCCACTTGTAGGTGTTAAGAAAAATATTAACTATGCAAAAACTATACATTTTAAAGACTTTTATGTTCGTCCTTATTATGAAAATCCTGGAGATGGTGTTTGGTTTAGGTCAGTAAATGGAAACTACTTACGCGGGGCAATTGTTGGGCATGGTGATTTAAACATCCGTGAAATCATTAAAATCATTAAAAGTTCTGGCTATAACGGGTATATAGCAGTGGAATTTGAAGGGATGGAAGATTGTAAAATTGGATCTAAAATTGCTATAGGTAATGTAAGAAGGTTATGGGATGAGGATGAAATGCAGTAATGAGGGAGGATTGATTCTATCTTGAATAACTTAAAGGTGTGTGTAATTGGTACTGGATCGATTTCAGATATGCATTTTCAATCTTATGTAAATAATCCAGATGCTGTTGTGTATGGTGTTTATGATTATTCAAAGGAAAGGGCAGAAGAAAAAGCAAAAAAGTATGAGATTGCGCGTATTTATAATAACTTGGAAGAAGTTTATCAGGATACGAATCTAGATGCGATAAGCATTTGTACTTGGAACAATACTCACGCAGATATTTCGATAAATGCTCTTAAAAGCGGAAAGCATGTGTTAGTAGAGAAGCCGTTATCAATGACGGTTGAAGAAGCATTGAAAGTACAAGAAGCTACAAAGAAATATAAGAAAATACTACAGGTCGGCTTCGTAAGAAGATTTGCTACAAATACTAAAGTATTAAAATCTTTTATTGATAAGGGAGCATTGGGCGAGATTTATTATGCCAAAGCAACTTACTTACGGCGTCTAGGGAACCCCGGAGGATGGTTTGCCGATAAAGAGCGCTCTGGTGGTGGACCATTAATGGACCTTGGGATACATATCATCGATCTTTGTTGGTATTTAATGGGGCGCCCAAAGGTGAAGTCAATATCCGGTACAACTTACAATCATCTTGGAAATCGAGGAAATGTTGAAAATCTAAGTTTTTATAAAGCTGCAGAGTATGAAAAAGAAAAAAACACAGTTGAAGATATGGCAAATGCTCTTATAACTTTTGAAAACGGTTCTTCTTTAATGGCAGATGTATCTTTTACATTACACGCTAAAAAAGATGAAACTCAAGTAAAGTTATTTGGCACTAAAGGTGGAGCTGAATTAGAACCAGAGTTAGTTATGATGAGTGAAGAGAATAATACTATATTAAATATACATCCGCAAATTGATCATTTGACTTTTGACTTTTCCAATGCATTTCAAAATGAAATAGATTCGTTTGTGACAAGTTGTTTAACTGGAATGGAGCCAATCGCCCCTGTTGAGGACGGTATTGAAGTTATGAAGATAATAACAAGTATTTATGAATCTTCAGAAAAAAAGAGAGTAGTGACATTCTAATTGGATAGAAGTAATAATAATCTTTCATTTAAATGGAACAAAGAATGGATCAAAATCTATTAAAAAGCTGTTAACTAAATGTACGCTTGTTTTGATCAATCTTCTTTCAAAACAAGCTATTTCTTTTTGTTTTGAAAGGGACAAGTAAACTTTATGCATGTGAGTTCAATTTTAAGAAATTATACTTCCAGCTTTAGAAATCCCTCACAATTAAGTACTCTTTATGTATAACAAAGCCCCTTTTCTAAGCATTAAAAATGGGGCTTTGTTCTTAACACTTTTAGACGGAGGCTCTATTTACTTCAATAACCCTCTTAACGATTTCAATTTTATTTTTCACTCTTAACTTCTTCTTGATTCTACTAATATTATTATTGACTGTATGCACACTTATACATGCTTTGTTTGCTATTTCTTCAGTCTTATACCCATTAAATAGGTAGTGGACAATATCTTTTTCAGTTTGGTTAAACGTAGAGAAAGGTTCTTGGGTGAAAGAAGGCGCCTCTTCATTCTCTTCCCCTTTTTGTACCTCTTTTAGGACTAGTTCTTGAAAGGTTAATGCTAAATAGGGGTGGTAAGTGACTGCTTTATTTAATTCTTCACCAAGAGTCTCCTTTATAGAAGGGATAACACTCGCCTCATGGTACGTTAAAATGGAATTAACTAATGCTCTCTCTTCAGGGTCTATAGCCCAAATAATCATTGAATCATTAAGTTCTTCAAGTAAGTCATCTATGAAAGAAGCAACGTGTTTCCATTTCAGATTTAGGTAATGTATTGTAATGGTTTGCGGTGTTTTTTTGAAATGACGTTTAATGGCAGGGGATAGTGAACGATGAGTAGTAATAACAGCAATGCGTGAAACATTAGGTCTTACAATCAATCCTTATTCAACTTCCTTTCTCAACCTCATTAGGCATACAAATATTCCCTAAATATAAAAAGAATAGTAACCCTTAAGAATATTAACCTATTTTGTATACTATAAGAAACATGTCGAAAGTTGTATTTAATTGTAGAATAATGGTAATTGGGTAAACAGGGAAGATTATTCTGTAGACGTTAAGTGGTTTAACATATCATGTGCGAGGTGTAGCATTTCGGTGTAATACTCAACTGGCAGATTTAAATTAGAGGCTGCAATATCAAAGGTTCGACGCGTATCGCGGTATCCATTTTCCGCTTTTTCTTTCTCAACACATTTATCTTCGTCATAAATTTCTCGTAAATCATCCGGCAAATAAAAGAGAGCATTTTGACGCTCTAGGTGTGTAATTAGTTCATCTACTTCATCTTGAAACTCTTCTTCTAAGAATGATAGCCATTCTTCATCGGGCAATTGGTTAAATCCATCTTCCATATCTTCATTCATATGTCATTCCTCCTTATATAGCATTTTTCGACACCACCATTGGATTTCCCTCTAACTAGTGATATATTTCACCTTTTATAAAGAATAGTCTATGAGAAAATTATGTTGAGGAGCCTTATCCATGGTACCATAAACACAGTAAAACGAAGGAGGAGGATGAGAAATGAATAAACCGAGTATATTTTTTACCTTATTAATCGTGTTAACTTTGATTGTTACACCGGTCAATGCTCAGATTAAATTCCCGGATGTCGCCAATTCACACTGGGGAATCAATGAAATTACTTATCTATCTGAAAAAGGGATTATTAATGGATATCCTGATGGAAGATTTGGTCCAACCGATAATGTGACACGTGGAGATGCCGCTATCATGATAGCCGGTGCTCTAGGGTTGGAGTTAACAGGATCAAAAGCCCCTTTTAACGATGTACCACAAACCTATTATGCTCATGATGCCATCTCAGCTGTTGCTGCAGAAGGGATTATTGGCGGATATAGAGGTAACTATTCACCGCGTGATCCATTAACAAGAGGACAGATGGCCGCAATCCTTCAACGCGCCTTTAACTTATCTGGAACGTGGGACAGAGAGTTTAAGGATGTAGCTAACGATCATTTATTTTATTCGAGCATTCAAGCAGTAGCTTCTCATAATATTACGGTGGGATACCCCGACCTAACGTTTAAGCCAAGTAATCACACGCAACGAGCTGAGTTCTCTGCCTTTTTAGCTAGAACTTTAGAAGAAGAATTCAGACCTAAATTGAATTCACCTTTACCAATCGATGACTTAGAAATTCACCATTTAGATGTAGGACAAGGTGACTCTACCCTTATTATAGCTCCAAATGGTAGAACCATTTTAATCGATGCCGGTACGCAGACTGCTGGTCAACAAGTGGTAAGCTACTTAAAACAAGCGGGTATAACGACAATCGACCATCTTATTATCACTCATGCTCATGCGGACCATGTAGGCGGTGCTGTTCAGGTGATGAGTGAATTACAAGTAAATAATGTCATAGATAGTGGGATTCCTCATACCTCACAAACATACTTAAACTATTTAACCTATATTGATGAACATAATATTCCGTTTGAAGTAGCAACAGTAGGTGACTCTATTAACATAGATCCTTCACTAGATATTATAGTCGTAAATAGCGGGGAAGAAGGAGATAGTTTAAATGATGCTTCCGTCTCCTTACACCTTACGTATGATTCATTCACATATTTAATTACAGGTGATGCAGAGGAAACAGCTGAGCACCGTATTGTAGAACAATTCAACGTACAATCTGACGTATTAAGAGTAGGGCATCATGGATCTCGCACCAGTACGACTCCTTACTTCCTGACGAATGTGTTGCCACAAACGGCCATTATTAGCGTGGGTGAAGGTAATTCTTACGGACATCCGCATCCAGAAGTTTTAGATCGTTTAAAAGAAGCTGGAGTAGCAGATATTTTCACCACGATCGGTGGAAATGTCATTGTCTATTCTGATGGTAATGGCTACACCGTAGACAAACAAAACGGTAATGGGCAGCCAGGTTCGGAACCGATCATCGATGATCCAATTGACGAATCACCTACCTTTCCAATTAATATTAATACAGCTGGTTTTGAGGAGCTTCAGTATATTACTGGAGTAGGTGACGTGATTGCTCAAAGGATCATTGACTACCGTCAAGCGAATGGTCCATTTCAAGCGATAGCAGAGATTAAAAATGTTAGTGGTATTGGAGATGCAACGTTTGAGAGAATGAAAGACCAAATCACAGTACACTAAAGGGTGAGGGTCATGGAGAAGTACACAGTAGATCGGATAGAAGATGGTCGAATGGCCGTGCTTTTGAAACGTAATAACGAAAAAATCAGCAAAGATATTCCTCTGAATAGCCTTCCTGAAGGTATTTCAGAGGGTGATATCTTATCTATCAGATTTGATGATCAGGGTAACATAATACAGGCTAAAGTATTAAAGCAAGAGAAAGAAGCAGCTCTAAAAAAAGCTAATGATTTATTAGAGAAGCTGAAAAATAAAAACAAGAAATCGTAATTCGTTCAAGCACTTACATTAGTAAGTGCTTTTTTGTAGATGACCCGTAATTAAAAGAGGATCTCGTACAGTGGGTGGAAGGTGTGCCCAGAATAGAAGGTAAAGAAAAAGCACATCAGAAAAAAGTTCCTTTTGACTTGCCTCTTTTCACTTTCACTTAACCTACTTATACTAACTAGTTATTATGTTTAATTAAAAAACTTCAAAAAAGTTGTATACTTTTTTACTTTACAATTGTTATATAGGTGAGTGATCACTACGTACTAAATGCTAAACGATTATGATAGAGGGCTTTTTGTCTATTAATGGTAGGCAATTGTTTAAATAGTGTTAATGTCAGTACGCAAACAATATATTATAATATTTTACTAATATTCTAGCTCTAGCAAGCCAAAAGGATAGCGAGGATGAGATCGAGGAACTTGCAGCACAATTAGAGTTTATATTTGAAAGTGCTGTCACATTTGATGATAATGGTGTTCCGGTTGACGTAAACGTTGATCTTATTGAAGAAGAGTTTGGTCCGCTGCCTGAATTACAAAAAATTAAGGATTCATACGAAGTCAATGGACAAGTGTGTTATGAAAATGAATTTATGATTGAAAGTCCTACAATTGGTATCTTAAACTATAATTCTGTTGATGCTTGTATTGCGGATATGGTTTCAAGTAATTTCGGAATAACTGTAGCTGTAGCGTCTGTTCAGTCACTTATGCAATTTTTGAACGCAGGTCAATGGAATAATGCAGCAAGAGAGCTTGTAAGATTAGGAGCAAGGAACAATTTGGCTACAATCGCAGCCTCTTTACCTGTTTTCTTAACATATTGTGTGTACACAGTTGAAGGTTGGTAAAATAGAATTTAGTTTGACTCTCAATGAGAGTCAAACTTTTTTTCTTTTTTTATAGGGGAAAATCCAATTGAACAGGGTAACTAGTAATGCGATTCCTAGTGAAAAGTAAAGAACCTTACCCCAACTTATAGAATCGTATCTAAGAAAATCTGCTATTGAAAAGAAAATAATACCCAGAATAGAATAGGTAAAAAAGGTTTTAACAAGGATATTAATAATAAACACCCACTTTCGTTTAGGATATATTCCTAATGCTAACATAATTTGGAGAGTTACAAATCATTCTTGTGTTCTCCTACTAATGACCCCGATGAAGAGTTTCTCTATTTTTCAGGTGCAAAATTCTACAATTATATATAGAAGATTTTTGTGCTAGCTAGCTGATGTGCATAGTGAGGGTATGATTCATATAAAACAACTCCAATCGCTAAATTAAGTAAGTTATACTATAAAATTCTCTAAAAACCTCTATCTTGTAAATGAGTTAATTGAGCGCTTTTTTTAAAAGGAGAGATAAAGTGAAAGCAGAGTTAAGTATTAAAAGCCGTAATGAAAGTTTAAGCATTATTTTATATTTTTTATCAATTATTTCAGCTATATTGTCATTTTTAATAGAAAGTGGATCTTTTTTATTTGCTATGTTAGCTTTAGTACTTATTTCTACTTCTAAGGTAGAAGCATCAAGCAATAGGTTCTTAAAGTTTATAGGAATTCTTACATACATTCTTTATTTTTCGTGTGTTGGCTACCATGTGGTGATGTGGATTTATACTAACTTTATAACATGAGGTGATAAATAGAGTGTACTTTAGCGAGGGTCAGCTCTTGTCTTATTCAACGAATCAGGGGTGTTTAGTAAGGGGGAGATGAAATGAACGAAGAAAAAAGAAATGTGTATTTCTATTTGACTGTTGGAATATCGGGCTTCTTTTAATTGAATTAGCAGCCATGAGATATATTTCAGTTTCAATGACACGCTAGGACATAGCTTTGCTCTGTTTGGCTTTTTACTATAGTGATGTATTTTCGGTTTGGGGAAAAGAAGTTAGGGATTAGGAAAAGAGAATCTATAATTAGTAAAATCATCTTTGTTGTTGTATTTTTCATATTTTCCTTTTGGCTATATCTTTAATCAGGACGAAATAAAAAGCTTTATGACTACTTCAAGAAAAATTTAATTCTTCTTCGACTAACGGAGCAGGTTTAAAATGACTTAAAAGCCACTTCGCGGTTATTATTTTTTCCTAGAAATTTTAAATCCATTTTCAATTTTTTCGAACCCAATTTTAGGATAGTATTCCATCGTAATAGGGGAAGACAGAAGCAATAAGGCAACTTCTTCACCGATATGTTCTTGTACTAAACTCACCAGTTCTTTACCTATGCCTTTACTTTGATAATTTTTATTTACAGCTAAATCTGATAGGTAACAACAATAACAATAGTCGGTAATAGCCCTAGCAACACCAACGACTTGGTCATTATCCCATGCAGTAATCAAAACATTAGAATTTTTAATCATTCGTTGAAGTCTCTCCAAATCATTAAACGGTCTTTTAATGCCAGATGTTTTGAAAACATTTGAAAGTTCTTCCGCTTTAATTGTTTCATTTACTTTATAAGTAATCTGTGTAATTGTTTCCATATGTCTCCTCCTTACAATAGTTAAGTAATTCTATCATATTATTACTGCTTCTAAATGAAATTCTAGAACTTTTTAATAACTGCAAAAAGGTATCGATTGTCTTGTTGCGCTAACGGAGCAGGTTAATTGAACAATTATTTAATTGGTTGTTGTACTATAAAGGAAAATAGGTGGTGTGTAATGAACATTAGAAATTCGGCAAAAGCAATTATAGTGAATAGTGATAGAGATAAGGTATTACTTACAAAAAATAAAGATGAAGAAGGTTTCTTCTATCTTTGTCCCGGTGGTGGGCAAGAACATGGTGAAACACTTCTTGAAGCCTTAAAAAGAGAATGTATCGAAGAGGTTGGATTTCATATACAAATTGGAGAACTCCTGCACATTCGAGAGTATATAGGGAAGAACCATGAATACTCAACATTTGATTATGATGTTCACCAAGTTGAAAACTATTTTGTTTGTGAACTGAAAGAAAATAAAATTAACCAAATCGAGCCTATTAACCCTGATAGTCATCAAGTAGGAATAGAATGGGTACTAGTAAATGATTTGTTGGAATACAGACTTTATCCAAAAGAGATAAGAAAATATATTGTTAAACATTTTAATAAAGAAAAAGCTCCTGTTTATCTTGGAGATGTTAATTAAATCTTATTAAAGTAACGGTGTGCATTCCTTTAATAAGGAGTGCTTTTTCTTTGTTCAACAAAAGGAAATTAATGTTAAACTAACGGAGCAGGATAGTGCAAGAAGGATTGTTTTTATGGAGGAAGCTATTAACAAAAGGGTGGTTTAAAAATGAAGTTGAGAGTATTGTTTGGTATTTTACTTATTGTTATTTTTACGGCTTGTTCTTCAAAGACACAAACGGTTATTTCCGATGAAGTTATATTTTTTGGGGAAGGAGAATATTGGAAAGTTAGTTATATATACAATTCAGGATTGTATGAAGAGAAAAAGATAAATTGGGTTGAAATCGAAACTAAAGTTTTTGAGCTATCACAGGAAGAAATTGATAATATTGACATTGAATTTGAAGGTAGAGATGGTTTGATTACAGGTAATGTAGGAGATATGGAAACGAAAATTGAGGGTAATGTTATCTCTTTTTTAGTTGGTACTGTTAATTTTGTAACATATGAAGAAGATGAATATAAAATCACTATTAACTTCAAAGATAAACACGATGTTATAAAGTTGCAGATAAAACGTTGATATATCAACTAAAGGGTGCGTTAATTTAAGGTGGTTAACATGAAAAACATTCAAATCAAACAAAAAATGTTCGAACTTGAAATAGATGATAAAAGAAATACAAATCTTGCATCAATAATTTCTGAAATGCTTCTATATGAGCGTGATTATGAAAATGATGAAGTTCTTGTTCATCAAGTCTTAAACCTATCAAGAATAGGCGAAATGCCGACAAAATTTCTTGTAATATGCAATATAACAAGAGACATTAATAATTTGGGAGAGAAAATTTCTTACTAAAGAAACCAGTAAAAAAAAGTCCAAATTTAAGACGCAGAAGTTATGATTGCGGGTGCTTCCGAATATGTCAGCAGTCTTATTTATGGTTTTATAGTTTGTGAATAAATGTACTTAAGCTAACGGAGTGCTTTTGTTAAAGAACGTTTTCAGAAATGTATTTATTTTTTATAAAAGGAAGATAATTAATCAGTAATGAGTTTCAAAATCAATTGTACACCAAGTAAAAAGAGACAACCTTAAACGGTTATCTTCAGGCAGTTGAGAAAGTCTTCTCAACTGCCTATTTTTATACTTTAAACCAATTATCCAGATAGATATAATATATATAGAAAAAAGTGCTGAGGTGATGCCATTGTTACGTCCGATTCGCGGGAAACAAATTGAATTAGAAATGGTATCTATTGATCAGCTGGTTCCTGAAGGTCATCTATTACGGAAAATTGATGCGTCGATGGATTTTAATTTTATCTATGACCGGGTGAAGTCTTTTTATTCCCAAGATAATGGGCGTCCTCCCATTGACCCTGTCATACTATTCAAGATGATGCTCGTTGGATACCTTTTTGGTATTCGTTCTGAAAGACAGCTTGAGAAGGAAATTCAAACAAATGTAGCTTACCGTTGGTTCCTGGGTTTAAACTTAACGGATTCTGTTCCTCATCATTCTACTATTAGCTTTAATCGCCATAAACGCTTTAAAGGGAAGAAGATTTTTCAAGATATCTTCGATGAAGTTGTGCTATTGGCAATGGAACGCCGTATGGTTGGTGGTCGATTACTTTTTACAGACTCGACGCACTTAAAAGCGAATGCAAACAAGCGTAAATTTGTAAAAGAAACCGTTCAAGTAGACACTAGAGAATACATAGAGGAGTTAAATCAAGCGATCGAAGACGATCGCAAAGCTCATGGAAAAAAGCCATTACCCAAAAAGGAGAAGGAGGTGGTGGAAAAAGAGATTAAAGTGAGTACAACGGATAAAGATAGCGGATATATGTTTAGAGATGGAAAGCCTGAAGGGTTCTTCTATTTAGATCACCCTACGACCGACCACAAATACAATATTATTACAGATGTCTATGTGACTCCTGGCAATGTACATGACTCTCGCCCTTACTTGGAACGGTTAGATCGGCAATGTACTCGATTCGATTTTAAACTAGAGGCTGTTGGACTTGATGCAGGGTATTTAACCATGCCTATTTGTCATGGACTTGACCAAAGAGGAATTATGGGTGTCATTGCTCACGAAGATTTTCGACCGTAAAAGGATTACTACCTATATGGAAGTTTACGTTTGATCATAAAACAGACACTTACATTTGTCCTCGGTCACAAGTTTTAACCTACGCAACGACAAATCGTGAAGGTTATCGGTAATACCATTCCAACCCAAAGATCTGTAAAGATTGTCCGTTGCTTTCTCAATGTACAAAATCTAAAAACCATAAGAAGGTTATCACCCGTCATGTATGGGAGCATAAGAAAGAGAAGGTTCGAGAGAATCGCCTCTCACCCGAAGGAAAGACCTTTTACAAAATGAGAAAAGAAACAATAGAGCGAAGCTTTGCGGATTCAAAACAACTCCACGGGCTTCGCTACTGCCGGTTACGCAGCTTAGAGGGCGCGAGCGAACAAGCACTAATGACTGCTATTGCGCAGAACATAAAGAAGATCGCAAACCACCTCACTAGAGGGTGAGGTGGTTTGCCATCCTTTTTAGACGTTCACTTCTTTTATATTTTAGATGTCTGACTCAGTAAAAGAAACCCCGCTTTTTTAAAAAGTGGGGTTTCTCAACAATCTGAGCTCTCGTACGAGAGCTTTTATTTATTTTCTCGATCTAAAAGTTGTTGCATTGTGTGGATGAAAAAAAGCTAGGCATTTTCTTTTTAGGATTCTCTTTTGTTTCTTTTTTATTTCTATTTCCAGTTCAGGTGCTTCTTCTGTTTTAGGTTCACTAATAGGGGAAGTTCTTTCTTGGTAGTATGGGTATGAACAATTCTTTTACAATCTGATGTATGAAGCCTACTTTGGTCGTAATATTTCGTTCAAATAGACTTTACCCTATAGGACATAGTTTACTCTCCATTGGGGCAACTTCCTTATGTGCGCCAGAGTTTTAAAGTTCAAATTTGGTGACATTTGCAGGCTCGGTATTTTAAGGAAGATTGAAGATTGGTCGGTTATAGCACTTTGTATTGAACAAAGTTAGCATCGCTACCAGTACATTTTGACTTCTTAGTTGATAGTTTTAAACGAAATAGGTTAAGAAGTTATGAATCCAATGCTTTCTAATCTTTTGACAGTTTAAAGTTACTTATTATATGATATAATCGATGTTAAGTAACATTTTAGAAAGGAGAAAATTTATTGGAATATGTTGACCCCATAAAAGATATCGAAAAGATAAATGAAATAAAAAAGAAATTAGAAGATAAATCAGATAGAGACCTACTTCTCTTTGTACTTGGGATTAATACAGGAATAAGAGTAAGCGATTTACTAAAACTCAAAGTAGGAGATGTATGGGATGAAGGAAACCCCAAAGAATTTCTTTGTATTTTGGATGATAAAAATTTTGAAAGGAAAGCTTATTATCTAAATACAAAAGTGAAAATAGCATTAAACAATTACTTATTTAATCTAGAATATCAACTCGATGATTTTCTGTTTAGATCTAAAAAGCAAAACCAGCCGATCACACGTCAGCAAGCTTATCGAATTATTAATAATGCTGCTAAGGAAGTAGGAATCTCAGGAAACATTGGAACTCACACTCTTAGAAAAACGTTTGGTTATCATGCATATCGAAAAGGAATTGCGATTTCCTTATTAAAGTCGATTTATAATCATACTACTCCAGCTGAAACGCTACGCTATATTGGTATAGATAAAAATGAAGAACATCATATTAAAATAGATGTGAATTTATAAAAGAAAGGAGTCTCTATTTTGTTTGATCAGTCTTATAACGATTATTTTATTCTATTAAGTGCTCTCCTTTTAATCATAGGGGTTCTAACAACAAAATTCTCATCACGTGTGGGCGTACCAGCTCTTATTCTTTTTATTCTTGTAGGAATGCTTACAGGTAGTGACGGTTTAGGTCTTATTCATTTTGATAATCCTCAATTGGCCCAATTGATCGGTATATTTGCCTTAATTATCATTCTTTTTGAAGGTGGACTACAGACAAAATGGTCAACGGTGAAATCCGTGACCAAACCCGCACTTTCTCTTGCTACATTAGGTGTGATTTTAACAACAGTTATAGTTGCGTTAGCTGCAAAATTAATATTAGGGGTTTCGTGGCTTGAAGGATTTTTGTTTGGTGCAATTGTCGGTTCGACAGATGCAGCGGCGGTTTTTGCTGTTTTGAAAGGTCAAAATATTCGGGCAAGGTTAGGTGCGACACTTGAAGCTGAATCAGGATCCAACGATCCTATGGCAATGTTTCTGACAATTTTCTTCATTGAATTAATCCTCACAGAAAGTCCATCGTATCTATTACTTGTTGGATCATTCTTTTGGCAAATGGGAATTGGTTTAATAGTAGGGATTCTCTTAGGAAGATTAGCGACTTTTGCTATTAACCAGATTAACCTAGATTCAAGTGGATTATATCCTGTATTCGCTCTTGCCTTTGCTTTATTAACCTATAGTCTAACGGATATTATTGGAGCGAGTGGATTATTGGCTGTATATGTTGCAGCATTGGTAATTGGTAACTCAGATTTGACGTATCGTCAATCAATCTTTAGGTTTAACGAAGGATTTGCTTGGATGGCGCAAATTTTAATGTTTACGATTTTAGGTCTTCTAGTATTCCCATCTCAATTAATCACGTTAGATGTCATAATCAAGGGCTTATTACTATCGATTACTTTGGTATTAATTGCACGACCGGTAGCCGTTTTTCTTTCCACAATGAAAATGGGTTATGATCTAAAAGAACGAATTTTCCTCTCTTGGGCTGGATTAAGAGGTGCCGTACCGATTGTTTTAGCAACGTTCCCGTTGCTCGCTGGTTTAGAGAATAGTCAATTGTTCTTTAATGTCGTCTTTTTCGTTGTATTAATTTCTGCCTTAGTTCAAGGTTCAACTATTGCCATTTTTGCAGAAAAACTTGGGCTTATTGGTCCAACTAAGATCGAACCTCCTCACTCTTTAGAACTTGTTTCAATTGGTAAAGCAAACGCCGAAATTCTTGAATTTGAAGTAAGCGAAGAATCGAACATTACAAATAAGCGACTAGCAGCCATAGACTTCCCAAAAGATGTCCTAATTAATGCAATTATTAGGACAGATGAACTCATTACGCCATATGGGGAAACAGAAATTAAGGTTGGAGATATTTTATACATTTTAGTTAGTAGAGAAAGTAAAAAAGAGTTAAAGAAAATGTTGCAGCAAAAATAAAATAATAGTTCTCCATTTCATCATGAAGTGGGGAACTATTAAATGTTAAGGTTTATTACCATCATTTCATGTAGAGCAGTATGATGATGTTTTTTTGGGCTTTCATAGATTAAAAGCACCATTAAATAAAGTCAGTATCTAACTCCCTAAACGCAGACGAGGATGCTTTCGTCCATACGTCCTTTTACTTTTTTTATGCATTTCCCTCGAAACGAATTCAGATTTAAACAGGGATTTCGCTCTGTTAAAAAGACAGTTGGTAACGTTATAATATAAATTTGCTCAGTTGTAGAGTAAGGGAGTGTTTTTATGTGGATAAAATATCGTTATTTGATTATTAACTTAATATGTTTAATCTCATTTATCACCATTGCAGAATTGGTTAGATGGGGACACACATTTAGTATTGATTTATTTATACGAGAACTAATTCAGGACGCGGGTTTATTTTTGGGTTTTATGAAAGTTATGACAGAGATAGGTTCCGGTGAATCTATTTTATTGTTAACAACTTTATTACTTGTATTGCTATGGCTGAAGAGTGAGAGTACGCTATTTTGGTTCTTTTCTTTCTTGTCAGTGGGGGGAGTCCTTCTAAACCTTGGACTCAAACTGTTTTATCAACGAGAGCGTCCAGGAGAAGAAAGGGAAATTGAAGTATTTGGAAGTTCCCTTGATCTAATTTCCTATAGCTTCCCGAGTGGGCACACAATGAGAAGTGTAATCCTTTTATTATTCGTTATTTATATTACAAAAAGTCTCACCAAGAGATGGATAGCAAAAGTGGTTATTATCATTTCAATTTTTTTAATCATTAGTATTCCTTTAAGTAGAGTCGTATTAGATGTTCATTATACTTCAGATATTGTTGCCGCTATTCTGATTTCAATAAGTTGGTTTTATGGTTGTTTATTTCTCTTTGAGAAAAAATTTCCCCCCATGAAACTTAGATGATAATCTAAATTTTAAAACTAATGAAGAATTAAGAAATTTGCTATGGATGTGATGGTTTTGAGATTGATAATGTTATGTATACCTTTAGTGATCTTATTTGGATGTAACAGTACAATTATAGGGGAGGTAGAGGGTAACGACAGCAACACCCAACACATAGATATTCCGTCAATATATAGAACAAATATTGAATCCACTGAAAATAAGCGTTGTAATAATAAGATCGATTTAAATAGTGCTAGTGCAGACGATTTAACAAACATTATTCATATTGATGAAAAAAAAGCTTTAGAATTAATTGAAAATAGACCGTATATTGTGGTTGATAGTATTGCTTTAGTAAGAGGTATTTATGGAGAAAAACTTAATGACATTAGAAGACAGGGACTCGCTTGTGTAGAAAGAGAATAATGAAAAATCAGTCATACATTATCTGTGACTGATTTTTTCATTTTTTTAACACGTGTTCTTTGATCCTTTTTTATATAGTGAATTTCCATTTTATTATTCCTGCTTCTCTAGTTGATTTAAAGTAATTACAAGTAATGGCCCCAAAATTAGTCCGATTGCTCCAAATAGGACTAATCCAAGGTAAAGTGCTATTAAGGTTGCTAATGGAGATAATCCAATCTGATTTCCCATTATCTTTGGTTCAACTGTTCGTCGAATAACAAGTAAAACAACGGCTAAGATAGTAAGCTTTATTGCTAATTCAGTATCGCCAATTATAAATTGATAGAATGCCCATGGTCCTAATATAATAATTGATCCTATTAGAGGTACTAGATCAATAAACCAAATAACGAGTGCCATAATTAGAGCGATATCAGGGTAAATAAATAATAATCCTATATAAGACAAGATAAAGATTGGAATACTGACAATGAATTGTGCCTTAAAAAAGCCAATAAGAACCTTCCTTAAGCGTGAAAGCATATAAGTTTAAAACTAAAAATAGAGCTATTAAATAAACTAAGAGTGAAACTAAGTAACTGGGAATCCCTACAATGAAATTGGAAACACCACCAATAAAGTCAATATTACTTAAGTGGATTCGCGTAGATTCTAATGTATTAATAACATGGAAGTTTATTTCATTAACAAAGTCAGGCGGCAAATCTTCAAATTTACGTTCAAAGTCATATTGAATGACGACCCACGCATTCGTGACATGGTTTAAATAAGTTGGAGCATTTTGTACGAATTCATTAATATGTATAAAAATTTTTGTTATTACTAAAACTCCAATTAAACTTATTAAGGTTAGAAATGAAGTAAAGATAATGACTACGGCTACATCGTGTTTTATCCTTCTCTTTTCTAATAGTCTCACAATAGGAGATAGTAAAACTGCAGATAACCAAGCAAAAACAAGTGGCAAAGCCAATGGAAGGACAAAATATCCAATAATAGAACAAATAACAAGGACTAACAGAAATTTATGTTTAATTAACCACTCTTTCAAGAAAGTATACCTCTCATCAAAGTATTTTTTAAATGAAAATGCTTCTCTAATTTTATCATACTAAACATAACGCTTATAAAGGATAAAGGTGCTTATAGATAAATCGTATTAGTTTCATGTACTTTAGTGGCTACTATTAAAAGTTGTATTTCAATCATTAACCTTAGTCGTGAAGCTATCCTACTGTTTATCTACTGGGTTAATCAACTTTTTGTTACTTTAGCTCAAACGTTAATACATGGATGAAAGACGCTATATTTGCTTAAAAACTAGGACTTGCCGAATAAAACTTCAGCCGATATACACTAGAGTTTATATTGGAAAGCCAGATACTGAGTGAAATAATTGAATATGAAAATGTGGGGTATTATGAATTGTTAATAAAAGGCTGTTTTCGTATCTAACAGGTTCATTTATATTACAAGTCATCCTGCTCTTTTATTTCTTTTGCAGCAAAGGTAAATGGAGATATATAATCTCTAGAAACCTCACTGTAAAAATACTCAAAATAAATTTTAGGAAAAACCCTTAGAAGAGAGGTAGGTAGAATGTCATATGTTTTATTATTGATTGGCTTTATGCTACTTATAAAAGGTGCTGATTTTTTTGTGCATGGTGCATCGAGTATGGCGAGAGCTTTACATGTTTCACCTTTACTCATTGGCCTTACCATTGTTGCATTTGGTACTAGTTCTCCCGAGGCAACGGTTAGTATTGTCGCGGCTCTTCAGGAAAATGCGGGCGTTGCAATAGGAAATGTGGTTGGTAGTAATATATTTAACATTACTTTTGTAGTGGGGATAGCTGCGTTTCTTACTCCGCTTAAAGTAGAAAGTGAAACAATAAGAAAAGAAATTCCTTTCACCTTACTAGCAAGTATTTCCTTATTAATCCTAATTAGCGATGTAACTCTTCAAACCGTAAGTCAAAATCTTATAACTAGAAGTGATGGCTTAATATTTTTATTGTTTTTCGCTATTTTTTTATATTATATCTTTGAGGTAGCAAGAAATAGTCGTGAAAAGGGGAAACAAGATAACACAGAATCAAAAATAGTATCATGGAAGAAAAACATTGTATTAACCATCGGTGGACTTGCAGCAATTATATTTGGTGGTGACCTTGTAGTTAATAACGCGACAACCATTGCGTATTCATTTGGGATGAGTGAAACATTGGTTGGTTTAACAATTGTAGCGATCGGTACTTCTTTGCCAGAACTAATCACATCTATTACAGCTGCTCTTAAAAATGAAAGTGAAATTGCGTTAGGAAACATTGTAGGAAGTAATATCTTTAATATCTTATTCGTACTTGGAGCAGCCTCGGTCATTTCCCCGCTAGCTGTAGAAAGTAAAATATATATAGATGTTATCCTTATGATTGTTTTAACTGGAGTTTTACTTGTTTTCTCAAGAACAAACTTTAAAATAGGTAAGATAGAAGGAATTGTTCTTGTTCTAGCATATGTTTTATATATGACCTATATTTTTATTAGAAATTAAAAAAGGCTCTTATCATAATATATATTCAGCTAATAAAGAGTAAAATAACGCTTAAAAAGGCTCAAAATCAAAACTGTTTGAGCTTGAGTTCTAATCCATTTACGAAATCTTTACAAAACCTTTACGTTACAACTATTTACAATAGTTAAAAACATCTATACCCTTGATAGGAAATGTCGAATTTTATTAAAGGGATGATGAATATGGATTTGCAAGCACTTCTTTTTATGTTTTTTGGAGGACTTGGCATCTTTTTATTTGGGATTAAATACTTAGGGGATGGTCTTCAAAAGGTTGCAGGTGATGGACTGAGAGATCTACTTGACCGTTTTACAACCAACCCGATAATGGGTGTGCTTGCCGGGATTTTTGTAACCATTTTACTTCAAACCAGTACAGGAACAACGGTGTTGACAATTGGGTTAGTAAACGCCGGATTCATGACATTAAAGCAAGCAATTGGTGTTATTATTGGGGCTAATATAGGTACAACTGTAACAGCCTTTATAATTGGTATTAAAATTTCAACATATGCATTGCCCATTATGGCAGTAGGGACTTTTTTCATTTTCTTCTTTAAAAACCATAAGATTAACAACTATGGACAAGTTATATTTGGATTTGGTTCTTTGTTTTTAGGTCTTAATTTAATGGGAGATGGTCTTAAACCACTTCGGGATGTACAGGCATTTGCAGATTTAACAGTGAGCATGAGTGAAAATCCGCTATTAGGTGTTCTTATTGGTACACTATTTACGGTTGCTGTTCAAAGTTCATCAGCTGCGATCGGGTTACTTCAAACTTTATTTGGTCAAGGATTAATGGATTTGGATGCAGCATTACCAGTTCTTTTTGGAGATAATATAGGTACCACAATTACAGCAGTATTAGCATCAATTGGTGCTTCTATTGCAGCAAGGCGTGCGGCTTTAACACATGTTATTTTTAACCTTGTTGGGACAACTATTGTATTAATCGTTTTAAGACCCTTTACAACTCTAATAGAATACATTCGTGATAGTTTGGGGTTAAACCCAGAAATGACCATTGCGTTTGCGCATGGGATTTTCAATGTATCAAATGCAATTATTCAATTACCATTCATAGCAGTGCTTGCTTGGATTGTGGTCAAGTTAATTCCAGGTCAAGATACGGCAATTCCATATAAGGCCGTCCATTTAGATGAAAAATTCATTAGAAAATCTCCTGCTATAGCACTTGGTCAAGGAAAAAAGGAAGTAATGCGTATGGCAGATTTAACAGAAAAGGGAATTCAAGAAGTTAGTCTATATTTTAAAACACAAGGGAAGAAACACAGAGAACTTGTTCCACAGTACGAAAATGCAATTAATAACTTGGATAATAAAATTACTGATTATCTTGTACAGGTTTCTTCTCATTCTTTATCCGGTCAAGATTCAAAGGTGCACCATACTCTTATGAATACGGTTAGAGACCTTGAGCGTATTGGAGACCATATGGAAAATATTATGGAGCTTGTTGAGTATCAAATTACGAATAAGGTAACGTTCTCTGAATCGGCAATTGCAGATTTAGATGAAATGTTTGAATTGACTGTTTCTACACTCAGACAAGCAATAAAAGCTCTGGACTTAGATGAAATTGAAGAAGCTAGATCTGTTCTTGAAAAAGAAGAGAAGATTGATAAAATGGAGAGAGATCTTCGAAAGAAACATATTATTCGTGTAAATGAAAACAAATGTACGGGGACAGCTGGAATTGTTTATGTAGATATTGTTAGTAATTTAGAGCGTGTAGGAGATCATGCTGTTAATATTGCCGAAGAAGTTATAGGAGAATACTAGTTAACGGAAAAGCGACTTATTTAGTCGCTTATTTGATTATCCAATAAAACAATTTTAACCATTCTCTATATAAATATACTTATCTTAATATACAAGTTAAGTACAGAAAAAATCTGTCAAAAAGGATGAAAAAGATGATACCAAAGGGACTACTGATCATTTCTATAGGTGCAATTGTTGCCTTAATAAGGTTTTTTGCATTGGGTTATTATCAATTCACTGGTATACAAATGTTTTCCGAAGCGGTTATGTATAAGACATTCGTAATAAAGGTTATCTTGTTTACCTTTGGATTTGTTATCTTCTATATTGAAAGAAGGAACAAAAAGGGGAGTGTTTCGAATGTCGCCAGTAGCTAAGTGTTATCGAAAGCTTACAAAAGAACCTATTACGGCACACTCGAAAGAATTAATAGTGGACGTTCAAAATAAACTGATAAATAAAGATCCTATACACCGTTCTGTATATGTGTTAGATAAACAGAAAAAATTAATTGGGATTATCACACTTAATGAATTAATGAAAATAATTGCTGTACGAAAAGGAATTACTACCCCTAAAGCAATGTCTATAAATAGGTTATTTACTTTTATTTCAGAAGATACAAAGGCAGAAGACATAATGTGTTCACCCATTTCTGTTAAACTAACGGACACATTAGAGGAAGCGTTTGAATTAATGCTGATACATGATCTTCAAGAACTTCCTGTAGTGGATGAGGCAAATTCCGTAATTGGTGACTTAAACGTATTCGAATTATTACGAGAAATAAATGATAAGATACTAAAATAGGTGAATTCATGATACATAAACTATTAATGGTCCTTGTATTATTACTTACTTTTTTCTTGAAATCTTATATTCACATTGATAATGTGTCTATTGACGAAGGGTATGAAAAATTTCATTCGGATGATTTGAAGTCATTAGTTATTGTTGGTGGCTTAAGTTCGTCTACTTTCTTACTATCTGTACAAGCAGCGGTCTTATGGATAACTTATTCATTAAGTAGGAACCAATATTCAAAGTTTATTATGGAGTTCTTACGTTCATCTGTACCTCTAATAAAGATTAAGCTTAATCTTTTAACAATTAAGTTTCAAAGTACATTTTTCTCTTTTTTTGTTTTGAATAATTAAAAAATTAGAGGAGATGATATTAGTGTCGAAAAAGAAAACGACGAAGAGTGGATTAACTGAGCCATTGATAGGTTTAGTGGTAGGGATTTTTATGATGATCGTTGCATTTTTGGTTGCCTATTACGTTTTTGATTTAGTACCTTTTTCATAAAAAAGAAATGTCCTTACGTTCAGTAAGGGCTTTTTTAGTTCGCCCAGCATGTGCGAACTCTAACGGGTGAAAGTCAGGAGTGCAAAGAGGTAGCTGTAAGCATATAGCAGAAAACAAGGGTGTCCATGGCGACATGGAATCTGAAGGAAGCTCGAGGCAAATCTCCGGTCTGACAAACAGAAAGCATATAAGAAGCAACGTATAAAGACAAGGTTGTCAAAGAAGTTAAAATCCGATAGCTACAACAATCATAAGGTGTATATGTGGCAGATAGATGGAGGGGAAAGTTCGCACTTTAACTGGGGAGGCCTCACTGGTCTACACCAAAACCTTGTAGTGATACAATACAAGACTGGATCGTGAGAAGTCAGCAGAAGCCGTAGTAGTAAAGATTTCTAATGAAAATTAGAAGGAGGGAAGGGCTGAACAATTTCAACGTTATAAAATCTCGGTTGGAAGCGGAAATAGATCACTGGCATCGAGCGGAAAGATAGAGGATAGATACCGACTTTACGAGACAGGTGCCGCTGGTGTCGATGGAATGATAGTGCAGGAAACTAGGAGCTTATTGGCCATTATTGACTTGACATTAAGATAGTAAATACTAAAAAGTGGTTTGAGCTTAACACTATAATTTCTAAGGTTAACTTGAGGGAGTTTTGTTTTTCAGGCTCGCACATAGTTTACGGTCAAGTTCTCTCTCAGGTGACATATAAATGTACTGAAGGGAGAGTTCAGCATGAGAGCTATGAGAAGATTCAGACCTCGAAGAACAGGCCTGTTCCCATTTCGTTATGTTCTGTTACTTTCTTTTGTTATTTTTATTGCTTTAACTTTACAAGGTTTATGGATCATCGAAAAGGGGATTCGTCCAACTTTGATGGAAATCGCGAGAACTGAGGCAAGGGTCATTGCAACTAAAGCAATTAATGATGCCGTCTCAAAGAAAATTGTGTCTGATCTCCATCAGGATAAGTTATTTATTACAAACTCTGAAAATAAGATCCAATTTAATACCCAAGTTTATAATAAGGTAGTATCGGAAGCGACCAACCGTGTACAAAGACATTTGAAAGCGATAGAGGAGGGTAGGGTGTTTGACGTAGAAATTGAATTGGAAGACGCTGAAGCGATTAGTACATCAGACGGAGGTATTATTTATGTCATTCCTTTAGGTCAAGCAACTAATAATGCATTGTTAGCTCATTTAGGTCCAAAGATACCTGTTAGATTCTCTGCAATTGGAGACGTTAAGACAGATCTTAATTATGGTGTAATAAATACGGGAATAAACAACACCACACTGTCGGTAAATTTTGATGTTATAGTAGATGCTAAAATAGTAATCCCTTTTGCGACTCAAACCGAAGCCGTTAAAACAACGGTTCCTATAGGGTTAATAACTATACAAGGAGAAGTACCCGAATACTATTCAGAAGGTGGGGGGATGATTTTGCCAGCAGGTTCTAGTGGGAATTAGTTTATATATATCTACTTTTTCACTGCTTGTATGGGATATAAATACTATCGTAAGTATGATAAGTTTAAATTAAATGAGGAGGGTTGCGTAATAAAATGAAAATGAATCTAATTTTTATAGGCTTAATGATTGTAGTGTTAACTATTTCTATTATTGGTGTATATATAACAACAAGTACTCCAAGTATAGAAGATTTTAAGGAACATTTGGTGTCATGGTACAAATAATTATAGGGTTATTTAGACAAAGAATGAGACAACCATTAATGGTTGTCTCAGAGTGTTGAGAAGCCTTATTTTTAAAAAGGTTGGCATATATCTACCGCTATTAGAGGCTGTTTTGTATGGGCATGTATGTCTCTAAAATGTTTTATAACGTGTATGTTTACAGCCCTTTATATACCGATTATCAGTTCATGAATATGGGGAAGGTTTAAAGCATGATTAAATATAGACTCCTATTTGGGGCATCCCTTAAAATATCAAAGTGTGTTAGGCTTGATAAGGAGATTGGCAAAACCAACAGGGATTACTTTCACTGCCCATATGTTACGTCATACGAGGATGCTAGATGAAAATATCTGCGATTCAAAATAAATATGAAGAGATTCTTCATTCTGAAGAGGAAGATGATATGAGGTCCTTGCTGTTAGGCAAATTAATGACCAATATGGAGATCTTTTATCATATACCGATTTTTTGCGATGAAGGATGGGAAAAGAAAAACCAAACAGTTCTAGCTTTATTTCGGAAAATTTCATCGACTCGCAACCTCTATAAAAGCGTTCTCCACTTTAGGGAAGGGGAGAACGCTTTTAAATGTATTCTTGCATACTATTTAGCTGGTTATCAGGTTTCCTGTAGTAATCCGTATCCTATATTTGCAAGCGCCTGCTTTAACGTGGCGCAGGTAACAAGCCTTTCCAGTTTTATGTCTAACTGCACACTAGTTTGGGCGATGGCCGGACTAATCCCTGTGATGATGGTTTTTACGCCTAATAACGATAGACCATCCGCTAATTTAAAAATATGATTTGCCACCATCGTATCCCCAAAACTAACTCCGGATAAATCCAAAATCAGTTTGGATATTTCTAATTCTGTGGCACGCTGCATGGTTTGATTGATAATCATCTGAGCTCGATTTGTATCGATATCACCCACGAGTGGAAGGAGGGCGACACCATCAAATACAGGAACATTCGGAACAGATAGTTCATCTAAAGCCATAGTGAAGACCTCAGATATTTTCCGATAATTTTCTACATACGATTGACTGAACCCGTAAACCGCTTGATCTAATAAAGGATCAAGGGATTTTGCGATTGTGAAAATTTGACCTGCGGACAACTGCTTTGTTTTTGTCTGATCCTCAATAAATGACCATATAGCCGTCCGAAAGAAATGAGTTCCTTATTCCTTATAAGACTTGTTCAAGGGAACGTCCATGTTTGATCGCTACTTCTCCTACCTGTTTCCCCCATTGTATGATGTTGATTTTGAACTTGTCATCTTGTGTTTTTAATCCTTCTCCCAATAGTTTGACAAAGTCGGCAGAAGTGTTTATCGCTTCTGTTTGTTGTTCCGCGGCTCTTTCTGTATACTCAGGATCTTCTAGAGACCGAAGGTGTAAAGCGTGTTCTGCAATACTAGAAGCTTGGAGAATGATTTGATCGGCTAATTCAAATAATGATTGTGTATTCATGATGCCCACCCGCAACTTATTTACCCTAAGTGAATTTTATCACTGAATATCATATTTTTATCTATTTTCTTTTTTTGAGATTTTTTATTGTCCAATGCAGCAGAGACGGTTTATTGATTTAAGTTTAAATGTTCTCAGCATTAAACTGGTAGCGCTACCAAGCTTCAGAGGACTTAAACCTTTTAATAATCAGCTTTTTCAATTAAGGTTTCTTTTTCATCATCGAAAAAAGCGGAGAGTCCAATGTTGACGGTCAAGTTATGGAGAGCTGCCATATAAATATGGGGTTTGTTCAATCTCAGTACGTACTCTTTCGGCTACTTCTTTTCCTTCTTCCAAAGGGGTAGCTTGCATAATAACGGCAAATTCTCCTCCTCCCCAACCTCACATGGGCATTAGATTCACGAACATGGTTCTTGATCACCTGAGCTGGGGGTAAATGTTAGCTTTTCAAGTGGTGGAGCAAGTTGGGCACCGTTTACTAGCACTAGAACTATTTGTTGTTGCGTACTTTTTTGTCGTTTGCACTGGGAACTTTACTCCAAGTAGTGTTCTTAATATTGTTTTTCGGTTCGTTTTTATCGGAAATGAATAATATTGTTGGGTTTTTTACTTGTCTTTTTGGGGGTTATTACTTTAATAGCTGGTATATATTCAGTTAAAGTTGGTCATGTACATTCTGTTACCTAACTATTTTATCTGTCTTGATTGTCTCGTAGCTATTATAATATTGCTTTTTTCAATCTTCGCATATTTCTCAGTTGAAGGTGATGGATTTGGTCCTTTGTTTTTTCAAAATTAAATATTTTGGAACTAACGACAGGGATTAATTTACTGAAGTAACGGGTGCGTTTCTTTAATTAGAAACGCTTTTTTCGTGACGAATAGTGATAAAACATTTAATGTGAAATACGGGAGTTCAAGCAAGGAACATTTTAATTTGAATAAATAAATAAATAAAGTAACCGAGCTACGAACGAAAGTAAAATAATGGAATAATAATAAAATTATACAAGGTATATGGGAATTAACAATTAATGAAAAAGAAAAAGCGGTAACTACTGAATTAGATGATGCTATAATTTGGAAGTGTGGAGGGGAAGTATGAATAAAAAATTAATTATTTTATTTATGATTTTATTAATAGTTATTGTTGGGTGTAGTAATAAATCAGAAATCAGAATTGAGGATATTGAAAAAATACAATTAGAGTTAGTGGAAATCCAAAATATGGATGATGGAACTGAATATCACATTAAACTTTTAAACGAAAGTGACTATGTAATTAAACAAAATATTGTTCACTTCGAATATCCAATTAAATTAGATAACGGGATAAAAGAAAATAAATACAAGATTGAAGCAACCAATAACAGACTTAATATACAGCCTGACGAAGAGGTAATGCTTTATGTATTTGCCCCTTTTGAGGGAATGTCTGAAAATCAAACATTAGCTTTGGATGATCCAAGTGTTATGTTAAAGGGTTACTTAGAAGAGGTAAATGAAGAGTATATGTTTTCTATAGGGAGAATTTTAACTTTAAATCACTCAGAGTGAAATATCTTTAATATGGGAGCATTATAAAACCATGTTACTGTTCTTTCTTATACTAAAGAGGCGGTACTTAATAAAGGACTTTCTCTTGTTGAAGTAACGTAGCAGTTTTGTTGAAGATGAATTGAAGGGAGATGGTTAGATGGCAAAATGTACAAAATGTAATTATAAATGGAAAGCCAAAGAGATTTGGTCACTCGGATTTTCAAAAAAGGGGAAAGACTGTTCAAACTGTGGGCATAAACAATATATTTCGGCAGAGACGCAACGGATATTTACATTAGGATATCTAAGTCTGATATTTGTTCCAATCCTTCCCTTCTTCATCAAATTAAGCGATAAAGATGAACCGTTATGGTAGTCATTCTTCAATTAACGGGTGCATACCTTCAACAAGGGATGCTTTTTTCTTTATCAACAAAAAGGAAATTAATGTTAAACTAAAGGGCAGGTTTGTGGAAGAAGGAGAGAACCCAATGATTTTAGGTAATCCAATAGCAAGAGGTAATACTGCAAAGATTTATCTTTCCGATAACAAAATAGTTAAAATTTTTAATGATCATTTGCCAGATACTGAATCAATAAAAGAAGCTAATAAACAAAGTTATGCCTATTCATGTGGACTTCCTGTACCTAAGATTTTAGAAGTTACGAAGATAAACGGAGAACAAGCAATCATAATGGAATATTTTAAGGGAGAAACATTAGGAGATTTAATGTTCAAAAATAAAGAACAAGCTGAATATTACATGAATGTTTCAATTGATATGCAACTTAAAGTTCATAACATTATTCCAGAAGGAATCGAATCAATGTACGATAAATTGTACAGTCAGATTGAAACGGTGAATAATTTAGATAAAAGACAAAAATCTTACATATTAAATAAATTGGGGTCATTATCATACGAATTAATGTCTGTTATTTACATTTCGTTGATTTAAGTGCTTATTATGGCAAATTATAGATAGGAGCCATTGAATATTAAAGGACATTATATATTTATACACGTGAAAGTAATGTCCTTTAATTAGTATTATTTTTTGAGATTTAGATCTTGTTAATCGGTGAATATACTTGTTTTACCTACCCTTATTAAACAATAAACTTATTACTAAAACTGAATTTTTGATCTTAATCTAAGCGCTCACCGGTACGATGATTCCCCTTGATTAGGGAACGTTTATCACAGTTATTTTATTACGATTTAAACCATAACTTTTTATAATTTAATCGATTATATTGATTGATTTCGATACCTTGTAATTTTTCATCTGCTTCGACATTTATATGTACTTTCCGTTGATAGAGTAAAATCACATAATAATTATCTAGTAGAAAGCACTCAATATTTCTTAGGTTTTCATAAGTTGAATTTATATTGGGACTTTGTTCTACTGTTGATATTAACGCATCCAATTGTACTTTTGCATAGGTAGGTAATGTGTTGCTGATAAAACTCTTTTTTGAAGTAAGTGTGTTTAACATGGATACTAAAGGGTTCTCTCCCAACGCTACTCCGGTGATGATTAAATCTGTATTCTTAAGATGCTCATCTTTTTTCAAATCATGGATATCGATAACTTTTGTTTTTAATCGAATTCCAAACTCTTTAAAGTAAGTTCTTAAAGCCTCTAATTCATATCCGAAATACGCCTCGTGTTCTAAACAAGTTGATGATAAAGTTATAGTCGCCCCGTTATACCCATTTCTTCTAAACCATTCTTTTGCTTTTTCTATATCTGGGATTTGCCTTAATGGACCTAAATCTTTATCAAAAAAACTATCAGGAAACCAAACCTGGTGGTGAGGGTGCTCTTGAAACAAATCAATCCGATTAATAGCTAATGATAACATTTTACTGAATTCTGGATGAGTATGAATGCCCTCTTTGTTGTGATTGATAACCAAATATACTCCTCCCATTTCAGGGCGGAACCAATCGAGTTTATTAACTTTTGTAGATTGTTTATCAACAATTCGGAAGTGTACTTGTCTACGAGAAGCAGTATATGGCTTTGGAATGGTATAGAGAACTACTTTATCTAAAGCGGGTCGGTAGCCAAAATATTGTGAAAATGACTCTAACACCAAATGGCCTTTTTCGTGAATAGTTATTTGATAAGGACCGCTGCCGATAGGATGAGTTCTAAATGTTTTTTTGTCCTTTTTATATCGATTTACTGGAATAATCATGGACTTACTATCTGTAAATATATGAGGAAATAACATATTAGGTTTATTAAGAAAAAGAGTAATGATTGTCGATGTAGGTGTTTCCATGTCTACTATTTCCTCAATCATCCTTCGTTTCCAATCTGGAATATCTTCGGTTTTCCAAAGAAGGATATTTTCAACGATTGTATTAGAGGTTAGTGGACTACCGTCATGAAAAAATATATTTTTCCTTAAATAGAAGCGCCATACTCTTCCATTTTCTAAAGGTTCCCAATGATGAGCTAACTCGGCGTGAAAGGTATAGTGATGATTATCAAAGTAGATCAGACGATTATATATATGTTCAGCAAGGTGGCCTTCATGCCGAGTAGTAATTTGACTAGGAACAAGGCTACGGATGGGGCGGTAATAAGGATAACTTAACACATCCATTCCACCTTGATTTCGGTATGATGGTGTCCACTGGAGTTCGCCTTCTAACCAATTGATGAATGAAGTCTCTAACCCAGTTTGACTTTCCATCCATCTGATAGCACGGTTTATATCTCCATCTTGAATCCATTTTTGTACTTTTTGTTCTTCAATTTCAGTTGGCTTCACTAAGCAGGTGAGTTTAGAGGGTTTCCCTCTCCCGACACTGGGCTCCCAATTGATCCAATTTTTATTGATCATTTGTTTTAAGACTGATTTTGCATGACGGTCCGAACAGCATAACTCCCTGGCTATATCAGATATAAAAACATCATTAGTATTTTCTCTTCCCCACAATGTATATAGGGTGGAGTAATGATTTTCTAATTTCATCCTCTTTTATTCTCTCCTTTCTAAAAGGTGAAGTAAATTAAAATAATTTTACGTTCTTTTTCTTCCTGCTTTATCTTTGTAACATATACTTATGCAATAATCTACTACAGTTAATGAAGTCTAAAGTGGGGTGAAATTAAATGGAAGCTTCTAAAATTCATACCGAGAACGACCAACAACGAAATATATCGCTTTGGAAAAACAGTAACTTCCTTTTACTTTGGGGAGCAAATGTTACTTCCTTGTTTGGTTTACAAGTCTATATGATCGTTATGCCATTGATAATATATGATTTATCAAAAAGTGCTTTAGCGATGAGTACGATGAGGATGATTGAAATATTACCAAATATTTTGCTTGGAATAGTCGCTGGTGTCATTGTAGATAGATTGAGTAGGAAAAAGATAATGACAGTAACGGTTGTGTTTCAATGGCTGTCAATAGCAGGTATTCTATTATTGCTATTATTTCAAGGAATACAACTTTGGTCTTTATTTCTACTAGGATTTATTTTTTCTAGTTCTGGTTATTTTTTTTTGAACGCTTATCATTCTTCTATCCCCCAATTAATATCAAAGGAACAATTAACTGATGCTAATGCAAAGTTTAGTTTTGTGGATACAATGATTCGCATGATTGGTCCAGGAATTGTAGGTTTTGTTTTAGCAGCAACATCCTTCCAAAAAACTGTATCTATACAATTAATCTGTATCTCTGCCATGTTTGTTTTAATTCGATTAATTAAGGTTCCACTTGTCGATCAAAAGGGTAAACAAAATTCATTTTGGATTGATGTTAAAGAAGGGATTATGGAGTTAATTGGAAATAAAGTCCTGTTAACACCAACAGTTGCTATCTTATTAATTAACCTTTCATCGAGTATCATAATAGGAATTCTACTTTTCTTTGCGGTTGATATAATCGGTGTTTCTGAATCGGAAGTAGGGTTAATGTTAAGCTTGGGGGCAATTGGCGGATTATTTGGCGCTCTATTACTAAAGAAATTAGTAAGGCATTTCCCCAGAGGGAAAATATTTACTTATGTTTTAGTTTTTGAATTCATTGGATACGGAATACTTGTATTTGCTAATTCATGGTTAGTTATTGGTATGGCTCTAGCAATTAGAACTTTTGCTGTTACCATTGTAAATATTATCTACTTAGCGTTTCGGCAAGAGTTTACTCCAAACCATTTATTAGGTAGGGTTGCGGGAACCACATCTATGCTAATGAAACTAGCTATGCCTGTAGGTTTTTTATTTGCGGGTTTATGGGCTGAATGGCTTCCTGTGAGACATCTTTTTGTTTTAACTACAATTATAGTAAGCTTAATTTTTATTTCTCTATTTAGAACAAGGTTTTATAACATAGCATAAAAAGAAGCATGGTGAAGGAAGTACTTTTAAATTCTACAGAGAGATGAGGGGATTACAGTGGGTATTGATTTTCATAGTAAGAGGAATAGCAATACTTATACAACTCGAAAAGCTGACAAATTGTGGGCGGTGACATTGGAGAATTTAATTCCTATTAAGGGTATTTCTAATGCTTTAGATATCGGTTGTGGCGGTGGAATTTATTCTAAGGCTCTATCTGACATGGGGATAGAACATGTAACTGGGGTTGACTTTTCTAAAGCTATACTTGATGGAGCAAAAGAAAATTGTAAGGGGTATAAAAATATCGATTTTGAGTATGGAACTGCTTTTGAAACAGGTCTCTCAAGTAATAAATATGATTTATTACTTGAGAGAGCTTTGATACATCATATAAAGGATTTGAACTCTTGTTTTAAAGAGGCGTTTAGACTGTTAAATGATGGTGGCTTTTATATTGTACAAGACCGAACTCCAGAAGATTGTTTGTTAAAAGGGGATGATAGTCACATCAGAGGCTATTTTTTTGAACTCTTTCCATGGTTAGTTGAAAAAGAGACCATCCGTAGACATAAGAGCCAGTGTGTAATTGAAATTCTCAATAAAGCTGGTTTTAGGGATATCGAAGAAATTAAGTTGTGGGAAACAAGAGATGTTTATGATAATAAAGAGCAATTACTAAAAGATTTAAAGAAGAGAACTGGAAGAAGTATTTTACATGAATTAGATGACGAAGAGTTAAATTTACTAATAAACCATATTGATGAATCATTAGAAAATAATACAAATATAGTTGAGAAGGATAGGTGGACAATTTGGAAGGCAGTAAAATAAGTATTAGATTTTGAATAAGTAGTGCTTTGTTAGGGTAGCGCGACTTCATATAGAATAACGTCCTTTCTATTAACGGATGCACTATTTTAAAAATAAATATAGAATTAGGAGGTCTTCGATTTGGATTATATATACATAGCGTCAATCATTGTGGCGATTTTTTTTATCCTCATTGCAGGGTTTCAAATACTACTTTCATTAGGATTCCCATTGGGTGAGCTTGCAATGGGGGGGTACTATAAAGTCTTACCTATAAAATTACGAGTTGTGAGTACCGTTAATAGTTTGGTCTTACTATTTATGGGCTTTGTT
The DNA here is from genome assembly GCF_029094545.1 of Alkalihalophilus pseudofirmus. Lineage (NCBI taxonomy): Bacteria > Bacillati > Bacillota > Bacilli > Caryophanales > Bacillaceae > Alkalihalophilus > Alkalihalophilus pseudofirmus. The sequence goes on from NZ_CP117836.1 coordinate 51,028, forward strand.
TTTCTCCAACATACTAATGTATTAAATGGCATAGATTTTTTATCTACAAATATATTAGTTTGGGTTATTACAATTTTCCTTGGTCTTAATACGATAGCGAATTTATTATCTCAGAGCAGAAAAGAAAGATTTATTATGACACCACTATCTGGTTTTACTTTTATACTATGTTTATTTATTACTCTATCTTAGGACCTATGTTTAAATCTTATTCACACAAGAGAGTTTTAAGAAACATGGGGGAAGCTAATGATCATTTAGGTTAGCAATTATTTAGTGGCTGAATAATATACAAGGAGTAAAAAAATGCATAAGATTAGATTAGCCCGGCAAAATGATTTAGATAGGATACTCTTTATATTAAATCAGACGACTTTGGATTTAAAGCAGAAGGGGATTAACCAATGGCATTATCCTTGGGATGATAATAAAGTTCTAAACCAAGTTATGAACGACAGCACTTATATATTATTATTGAACAATGAAATAGTAGGAACTTTTTGTATTAGTGAAATAGATAAGATTAATGAGCTACAAGTTGAACCATTAAGTAAATATTTGACACAAATAGCGATTTTACCAGAACTTCAAGGGATGAATCTAGGGAAGAGAATAATAAATTTTGCTGGTTCTTTAGTAGAGGAATTGAACAAACCTCTTTATTTAGATTGCTGGGCAGGTAATAAGAAGCTTAAAGAATTCTATCTGAATAATAATTTTGTTTTTATCGGTGATTACCCCGAAGAGAATTATTTTGTTAGCATCTTTCAATATAACTTTAATTTAGGATCAGCCAAGGGCAAGTTTAAATTTGTTTAAAGGTTGTATATTTTGTGAAGGGACATAATCTTATGGAATATAAATTTGTAAAATTCGAAGTTTTATTACCGGAAGAGTATATTGAAACTATAAGAGATAAATTAAATGATATTGGTGTTTTAACCTTGGGACATTATGATAATGTCCTTTCTTACTCGTTGGTTAAAGGATACTGGAGACCTTTAGAACAATCAAAACCATATAATGGTTTAGTTAATGAAATATCCTTTGATACAGAATGTAAGATGGAATTTAGATGTTTATATACTAGAGTAGAAGAAGTGAAAGGTATTATTAAAGCTGTTCACCCTTATGAAGAACCTGTTGTAAATATAATCCCTTTATTAAATTAACATGATTTTATCTAGTACTTCCGAAATTCTATCTTTCTTTTTAAGAAAGGTCGAATTTCTTATTTTAATGATTCTATTTATGCTCTTTCTTATATCACTGATCAGCCAGTAAAAGATGTTGCGGAAGCTATCGTGGTATCAGGTTTGGAATCGAAAAAAGTAATCGAATACTTGTCTAACGATTTCCGAAGAGATTTTTTGCAAGGTAGTACTTTATATGTTGGTGATCTGGAACGTGACTCAAAACAGAAAGATCAACTATCAGGAGTTAAGGGGCGTCTTTCCATTCGCTTTCAGCAGCATGACTTTGAATCCATCAAACAATTAGCCTCCTTTGCATTAGATGTAACACCTTCAAGAGCAACCGCTATTGTCATAGATGCTAGTATTCGTAATAGTAATTTTATAGATCGTTATCTTCAGAGAACGGTACGAGGAAAATTAGATAAAAGGCGATTAGTAGAGCTTAAAAAAATTATGAGATTTATTAGCCAAAACAATCCATATGAAGAATTTACATGGGGTGATTTTGTTTCATGGTTACTATTTGAGTTGAAGAATGGCACTGGAAAATTAAGCGATTGGGTTGATCAGAATAAGATCAAATAAATCAGCTCTAAAATGAGAAACGACAAGGTTTTTTGCTTGGTTGTTTGATAAATGATGTGTGGGTGTTTTATACATAGCAAAAAGCGCCTGAAATGTCAGGCGCTTTTTGTACTACTTCATCCTGAAGGATTTTGTTTTATGGTAAATACAATTTAATGGTTTTAGGAGTTAAAAATGTTAAAAAGTGCGTTAGGAGTATTTCTTACTCTTTACTAATATACTTAATTGTGGATGCTAATTTCAGCGTGTCAGAAATCTAATTATATAACCGTTAAATGTTGAAAAGTGCATAATAAAAGACCTCGTATTAGAGGTCTAAGAATGATTTAAAATAGATTCTTCAAATTCAAATTCAGTTTCTGCGAGAGCTTCTAATGTGTCAGCCACCTTATTCCACTCTCCAAACGACGCATAGGTATAACATTCACCGAAGAACTTTGCTTGTTTCTCTTTTAGAGTGGATAAAAGGTTATTTCGTTCATTAAGGAAATTTGAAAAATCAATGGCTCTTCTTGAACCTAAAGGAAAAGCAAAATGCAATAAATGCCCTTTTTCTTCATCAGAAATTTGAGTGTTTCTTATTTGTTCTGCCTTGAACTTAATCGCATAACTACCAAAACTGGATTGATTTCTTTGCTCTTTATAAGATCTTTTATATAACTGGATTGATTTATTATAAATGTCATTCTCAGAAGGTTTTTCAATTCTTTTTGGTGATTTCCAACATCTATATGCTCCATAACTCCAAGTTATACTCTCCGCTTTCCACGCCTTTTCTAAGTTTTCTAATGAAAGCCATACATAAGGATATCCTGCTGGGTCGTGCAATAATATCTTGTCATTACCTATTTCCAGAGCAAGCACATAATGGTCGCAGCCACCTAAAAATTCGTGGTTAGGTAGGTATTTTAAGTATCCCATATCAACTGGACCTAACATTACAGGGGATATTTCAAGGTCATTCCTCAACTGATCGATTGGCATACTTCCATCATTGTTTTGCACTTTTTCAACAACACTAAAACCCAAATTCTCAAAAGCAAGGTTTACACCCTTATCAGGACTGCTTAATCCATTATCGAAAAAAAGCATTTTGTTCCTTTCCAAAGAAGCACCTAAAGAAAAACCACTTGCAACTTCGATACTTGCGGGAGCAATATTTTCATTGATTGTAGATAACAACATTGACACTGAATTCGAATAACAATAAGCACCATTTCCTATATAGTAACTCATTCTATTCCCTCCTTTTTAATGTAACCTTCATTTTAATAATAGAGAACTTATGTTCTTATTACAAGAAAAAATTGGAATAATTTATTGTTTCAATAGTAACAATATTTATGAAAAAAGCCTTAAGTTTTATTCCTTCTTAACTAACGGGTGCATTCTTTTAACAAGGGATGCTTTTTTGTTTGTCAACAAAAAGGAAATTAATGTTAAACCAAAGGAGCAGTTTACTTTAATAAAGGGGTTTAATAGTCTTTATTGAAGTACAGAAATAGAGTACATATTTTGGAGGAGATAAGAATGATCTTTGAAATGACTACACAAGTTCGGGTATCTAATATTGAAGAAGGACATAAGTGGTATGAAACACTTTTAAATAAAAAGGCTGATTTCATTCCACATGATGGCTTTGTTGAGTGGGAACTTATCCCTGGTTGTTGGTTACAGGTAGCAGAAGGTAATTTAACAGAAGGAAATGGTCCCTTACGATTAGGTGTTACAAACATTGAATTAGAAAGAGAAAGACTTATTAAAGAACTAAATATTGATAGTTTTGAAATACATTCAAGACCAGAAGTACCCGTTAAATGGGGTACATTTACTGATCCTTGGGGAAATTATCTTGGATTTTTTGAATACTTAGATAAGAACGGAGAACAAGAGCGAGTAAAGACTATCATAGGGAAAATTGAAGTGTAATCTTATTGTGCTAACTGGGTGCATTCCTTAACAAGGGATGCTTTTTCTTTGTCAACAAAAAGGAAATTAATGTTAAACTAAAGAGCAGGTTAGTTTAAGAATCAAACTAACAAATTCAATAATTTGTGTTGTATAATAATGAGTATATTTATATAATTATGCAACAAGACAGGAGTGGGGATATTGAATTTGATTTGTGAGTCTGACAACTTAGATGAGTATTTACTCGAATTAAATGAAGTTAATTATTCTAACCCAATTATAAAAAAGAAAGCAGATGAACTTTTCAATCCATCTCAAACGGAAATTGAAAAAGCAAGAATAGCTTTTGAATTTGTTCGTGATGAAATTTCCCATTCTTGGGATATTCAATCGAAGCGAGTTACCTGTAATGCTTCGGAAGTATTAGACAGTAAAGAGGGAATTTGCTATGCAAAATCACACCTATTAGCGTCTTTATTACGTTCGCAGCGAATACCAACAGGTTTTTGTTATCAAAGATTGATGTTATTTGATACTCCAGAAAAAGGGTATTGTATTCACGCTTTAAATGCCATCTTCATTAGATCACTTAATAAATGGGTTAGGGTTGATGCTCGTGGAAATAAAGAGGGAATTGATGCCCAGTTTTCAATTGAAGAAGAAAAATTAGCTTTTCCCATTAACGAAGAACTTGATGAGAAAGATTATCTAGTTATTTATACGAAGCCTCATCCCAAAATTGTAGCTGTCTTAGAAGAATATACTAGTGTATTAGAAATGTATAAACATCACTTACCAGAGAGTTTGTAGTTGTTGCACTAAGGGGTGCATTCCTTCAACAAGGGTTGTTTTAGGTACATGTTAAACACCGTTGAAATAATTAGGGATAATTTGTAGAACTGCATTGGTTTTGATATGGAAAATGTGAAAAAAATGGAGATTAGCTATGGTTTCGGGGAAGTTATACGGAGCAATAGCATTAACTAACAATCAAAGATTTAATAATGGTGAAATTGCTTATTGGGTTGGATAAGAATATTGGGGAAATGGCTATGCGACGGAGGCTGCTAAAGCAGTGCTTGAATTTGCTTTTATTGAAAAGCAATACAATAAAGTATTTGCACGTTATTTTCATACTAATCCAGCTTCAGGTAAAGTGATAGATAAAATAGGTATGAAAAGAGAAGGGATTTTAAGAGAACAAGTTATGAAAGATAACGAATATATAGACCTTGTTTATTATGGAATCCTAAAAAATGAAGCTAATATAAACAAACAATAGCATATTGGGTTCTTCCACTAAAGGGTGCTTTAGTTAAATAAGAAAAAATATCAAAGCCAATTGCTGGACAGTACAGGGAGAGTGGGCAGCAAAATGGCATCTGTTTAGTGCTGACTTTGTGAGGAGTACTTAGAAGAGCAGAGGAGAATGAGAGGAATAGAATCTTGAAAGGGAGAGGCTTATGGCTGACATTAATCAAGTAGTCCTATCGGGTAGGTTAACTTCCGAGCCGCAGCTCCACTACATTAATCGGAATAACGAAAAAGTAGCCGTATGTAATTTTTCAACCGCTTCAGAAGATCCACATGGCCGAACTTCTTTTATTAGCATCATTGTATGGCGTCAATATGGCGAGGCTGCAGCCAACTATCTTGAGAGTGGGCAGGATGTAACAATAGTAGGTAAATTGTATAGTCGCAAAGATCCAAAGTCATCTAGAACATTTATAGAGGTTCATGCTAGTGAGATAAAATATGGGAATAAACCAGGTGTTAATCATGAATGAGTTTAACGAACTTATAAATGGGCTATGTAGACCTTTTCCACCAGAAACATTTCAACCTAGACATGATGGCCATGGAGTGTATATTCCAATTAGATATTATATCGAACGTCTTAATCAAGTCGCTAGCGACCAATGGTCACATGAACGAGTAGGAGAGCCTATATTTTATGAAGAGGATAAATTTGTCCATACAGTAGTCAAAGTGACCATTATGGGCAGAAGTCATATGGGTGAAGGGTTTTCCAGATATCAGACAGATGATAAAGGAAAAATTATTAATAGACATTATGCTATCCGTTCAGCAACAAAAGATGGCATTAGAGACACTATTTCGTTCTTCGGGATAGGGAACTACGAAGCCTACAGTGGCTAGAGGAAAAGAAAATGAGAGAGTTGACCATTCAACACAGAAACTTATTTGTATAAAGTGCGATAAAGCGTTGAGTGAATATGAAGTGAGGTTGCTCCAATCACACAATGTAAAATTAACGTATTGCGAAGATCACATTCCATCCCACTTCTTAAAAAAATGATAAAAGAAGCAATTTTAACAGAAGGAAGTTTGTGTCAAAATGATCGACTATTTTAAATTTGATGTAATGTTCTTTGATGAGGTCATTGCCTATGTAGATTTAAAACCTTCTGGAAGTGATAAACCATATGTTATTAATTATATTGAAGGGTTTAATAAACAATTTTCCCCAAAGCCCGAAGGAAATATCACAATAGTTGAATTAGAAAAATGGCTAAAGTGGCGGGTGTTTCCTGAAACTAGGGTCAATGCTGATGAATTACTAGCAGCACTTGGTCTAAATAGCTATAACCGTTGGGCTATTGTTCGTAAAACACATGGTGTAATGGCTGATGATGAGATCTGGCTACGCTTTAAAGGTGAAACCTTGAAGCATCGTGATGTCACCCTGCGCAAATCTCTCTATTATCCAGATTCCCCCTCTATATAACCTCAAAATGAGAACTGAGGCTAATACCAAAAGTCTGGCATGGTATTCAGAACTATGAATATAAAGAGTATTTTTTGGTTTTAAGCATTCACATTACTAAATACCTATGTAATTTTGTCTAAAATCGTGGTAGATTTAGGCGAAAGAACAAGCAAATTTCGGGAAACTATGAGACGCAAAGCTTTAGGGAGCTTCATCACTTTTTTAGCTAGCTTCCTAATAGAAAAGGGATTTCCCTTGCTATTCTTCGGAATAGCTTTTTTGTATTGGTGAAAAAGCTATGAAACTATTAATTTGTGAGAGGGGAAATTGATATGAAAAAAATTGGCATGCTCTGTATAGTATTTATCCTATTGTTTACTCTGTTCCCAGGAGTAAGTGTAAGTGTCACTGCAAACTCTAACGAAAAGGTTATTGTCCTTTTTAAGGACAAGGTAGATAAGAGACTGATAGAACAAGCGAGAGGTACAGTTAATAGAGAATATAAAAGCTTGCCAGCGTTATCCATTAGTATCCCCTCAATAGCTATTAAAGGATTACAAAACAATCCTAACGTTGTAGCAATTGAACTAGACCATCAAAATTTTTCAACAGACGGTCAAACCCAGGATTGGGGCATTTCTCGTGTGAGCGCTCCTGATGCCTGGCAAAGTGGACTTACTGGGAGCGGAGTTAAGATCGCTGTACTTGATACAGGTATCAGTAACCATGAAGATCTCGTTATTAGTGGTGGGGCATCTTTCACCTCATATACAACCTCATTTTCAGATGATAACGGTCATGGTACCCATGTAGCTAGGATTATTGGAGCAAAGGATAATCATTATGGCACTGTTGGAATTGGACATGACTCTCATATCTATGCAGTAAAAGTGATGGATCAAAATGGAGATGGCTATTTATCGGATGTTATTGCTGGAATTGATTGGTCTATTACAAATCACATGGATATTATTAATTTAAGTCTTGGTACCACTCAACATTCATCTACTCTAAAACAAATCGTCGATAAGGCATACAGTCAAGGAATATTAGTTGTTGCTGTAGCGGGGAATAATGGAACAAGTGAGGGTTCCGGAGATACAGTTAACTATCCTGCAAAATATGATTCTGTAGTTGCTGTATCAGCGACCGATTCTAGTGATAAAAGATCTAGCTTTTCTGCGACAGGGAGTACAGTAGAGGTTTCGGCACCAGGAGTGGGCATATTAAGTACCTATCCTGGTAATAGATACGCCAGAATGAATGGAACAAGTATGGCGGCACCCTATGTAGCAGGAAATTTAGCTTTACTAAAGGAACAGAACTTACAATTAAATGCTTTTGCATTACGAAAATTATTACAGGAAAACGTAATTGATCTGGGACCAGAAGGAAAAGATGATTGGTTTGGCTTTGGGCTTATTCAATCACCAGTTAATAAAGATAAACAGGAGCCTACAGCCGTACCCGAACAAGACGCCAATGAAAATTTGAGTCCGTTAAAGCTACTAAAGATGTTGAAAATGCTGAATACTATAGAACTTGGGAATACGTTAATATGGCCCAATCATCGATCGACACTTTAGGTAATGGTAAATCCATAAGGGTGGATAAACAAAATCTTCAAGCTCGTCTTGATGTAGTGAAAACTGAATTGCAATCAAAAGTGTCAGAGGATACACAACCAATTCCTACTGAGTCACCAGTTGATGAAGAAGCTGTAGAGGGGGTTCAGTCAGTTACAAGTGTAGTCACCGACAAATTAAGATATTTAGCAGGAGAGACGGTTACCATTACAGTGAAAGTAACTGACGATAATGGAAGAGCCCTTCAGGGTGCTAATGTTGATCTATTCATTACCCCACCAAGAGGAAAAGGACTTTTCGTTCAAGGGAAAACAGACCAAACCGGTACTGTAATTGCAATTTGGAGCACCAAACGAAATGATGCTAAAGGAACTTATTTGGTTAAAGCTGTTGCTACAGTTGCGGATTATAAAAGTAGCCGAGCAAATATTTATATTGAAATTAGATAATCTTTTAATTTGTAACAGGTGGAGCATTCTTCACCTGTTACTTTTTATTTAAAAATTCGATCTAACAGTATGAGGGAAGGGGTATTAATCAAGATTATAATTGTTCGTATAATATCAGTTTTGGGAATAATATTAAAAATCCTATAAGGATTTGTTATAATAAAAGAATACTAGACATTAAGCCTAGTATTCTTAAGGTATGATTCTATGCACCACTAATATCTAGGCGTAGTGAATAGTATCATCAAGTAATAAATAACGTATCGCTATTTAACAGCACAACAAGTGATCTATTACTAAATCTATTAATTTATCGGAGAAAGCAAAAAGAAGTTACAGTTATCAAAGTTTAACTTCTGTATTATATAATAGATATTAGGAAATCGGATTGTTTTCACCGTACCTTGGTACGGGTACTCTTCAGATCCTCGGCTAAGTTAACCATATCTTGATATGGGGTCTTAACTTACTTAAATAATACATAAAAGAATACTGAAAGTCACCTTTTCAGAAGAAAATTGTCCTTAAATCCTATAAGAACAGAATTAGCTATTATTTTCTTTGATGAAAGTGGCCAGGATACAGATAGCCCCCTTACTATGGGAGGGCGCTATTAATCCCAGAATCTATATATAAATGAAAAAAGTAATTCAAAGAAGCTTAAGAGTTTATAAGTTCTTAAAAATTGTCTTATACGAACAATTCGACAAAAATCGACAAGGAGGTAGCTTATGTCTTCTAAACAACATGAATACTACGAAAAAAGATTACTAGACTTAATGGATAAAATGCCCCCTTACATCATTGAATACTTGGATTCTCGCTTAGACTATCGCTCCTCACTTACCCTTTTTAACTATGCTCGTGATTATCAAGAGTTTTTGAATTGGCTGATTAGTGAAGGGATATCCGATGCAAAAAAGATAAAAGATGTGTCAGTGGATACCCTTGCTAACCTCTCCTTACAAGAAGCTCAAGCCTTCTTCAAAACCATGTTGCGAAGAAAATATTTAGTTTCTAAGAAGTCTGAGGAATATAAACAAGTACAGGAAAAGACAGTTAATCGTATGAAATCGGCCCTTAGAAGCCTATTTAAGTATTTAACGGTAGAAGCTGAGGCTGAAAATCATGAACCCTACTTTCATCGGAATGTCATGCAAAAGATTCCTGTTCATAAAGTCGTAGAGTCACGTAGTGAACGTGCTGCTAATATGACAAGTAAAATATTTGTAGATAACGCGGACGCTGACTTTTTACATTATGTCCAGAAGGAATATGAACTAACGCTTACGAAGGGTCAAACACGTTATTTCAAAAGAGATAAAGAGCGTGATTTTGCTATCCTCTCTTTATTTTTAGGATCAGGCATTCGCTTAAATGAGTTATCTAATCTTAAACTGGGCGATGTAGACTTTACTCAAAGGCTCATACGAGTCATACGCAAGGGAAATAAGAAAGATTCGGTGACCGTTATACCAGAAGCCTTAGAAGATTTAGAAGCTTACTTAGAGATCCGGAATGAACGGTATAACGCAGATAGTGATCCAAATGCTTATGTATTTATTACTAAAGGGAAAAATGGCTATTCCCCTCTCTCTAATCGAGCGATCCAAAAAATAATTGCTAAGTATACTGAATCCTATGATAAGCGTATGTCCCCTCATAAACTAAGACACACGTATGCTACCAATCTTGCAGAACAAACGGGCGATATCCCCTTAGTTATGACACAACTCGGGCATTCGTCACCAGAAACGTCCCTTCTCTATATCAATACGAGTTTAGAGAAAGCTAAGAAGGCCGCAGAAGAATTGGGGCGAAAAAGAAAAAAAAGACCTCGCCATTTTGAATGATGAGGAAGACTGGTCATATAGGTTTAATACATGGTTTACATCCATTCATCATACATTTCTTTTTGGGCTTCCCCGTATAATCGAGCATAGATTTGCGTGGTATCCATGCGGTCATGACCTAATAATTTCTTAATGGCACAAAGCGGCATTCCTCGTTGAGCCAAGTGGGCCGCAAAGGTGTGTCTTAAGACATGAGGAGTAATATAAAATCCTAGTTGCATTGAATACACATTAAACTGTTCATTTACCTTTTGTCTGCGGATAGGCTTTGTCAAAGTAGCATTTACAAACACAAGGCAATTCGTCTGTCCGCCAGTCTAAATATGCCTTTAAATGTTCTGCACATTCATGCGTAAATGGTACAATCCGTCCTTTGTTTCCTTTACCATCAGGAATTCGTATACATGTTTCATCCCAATTAATATCCGATACCTTCATTTTAGCCAGTTCACTGATTCTTATTCCCGTAGCAAATAATACTTCAACAATTGCTCTTTCGGGTATGTTTCCTTCTACGAACACGGAATTTACCACTCGCTGTCAACGTGTTTACCAATAGAAGAACTTCAACGGGTTTGAAGTGAAAAAGCCTAATCCTCTTATACCGAGGGATTAGGCTTTGGGTTTACTCTATCACGACAATTGTGGATTATTATTTTTAGTAAATAGTATCGTTGTACTGCGCAGCAATCAATAACTAATCAATTTTATCACAATAGCATCCGCTTGCTTGGATTCTTCCATTACCTAACTTATGATATGGTTCACCGTAGTTATTTAAGAGGCAAAAAAAAGCCATTGAGACTACCCCTTCTCAATGCCTTTTTTATTTATTTTTAGGTTATCAACAATCGGCTTGTATATATCACCTGATAAACTTGTTATAAGAAGGTGCTTAGCTTCAATTTGATAATTGTTATTTTGCCCACTGTATGCAGAAATTACTTTGTCTAACTCTTTTTCTTCATGAATAAAATCATTAAGGTCTAACACCCTATTGTGATGTTTATTACTGTATCTTTTATATCTTATTATATTTGATTTTTCCTCATTCTCAATGAATGGTTTTATGACATTATTACTAATTGCTTTTATTGAAGGATTCGAACATATAAGATCCAATATATTATTCATGGGTTTGATATTAGTTTCAGGAATCTTAACATGCGCTGGTGCCTTTTGGGGAATTGCACTCTTAACTTTCATTGCATCAGAGTAAGTCCAGCTATTTTTAGCAGATGCAGCAGGAGTTATGAAATTGTAGAAACAATATAAGGGTATTGCACGGTCCTTAATTGACCTACTAATTAAACGATCAATTTGTCTTGAAGTACTAGAACCTACATATCTATTAATTCCATGATAATCCCCTTTACTTGATAACTTTTTAGCCTGCAATCGAAGGATGATAGCTTTTTTGGTTCTTCTATCCAAAAGCCACCATTCTATATCTGCTCCTGTTTTACTTTCGTTTGGCGCATGCAAAATCATTGTGTCCGATGGGTTATTAACTTTAATCTGATAGATTATCTCATCAGTAATCGATTCTTCACTATACCTCCCTTTATTTTTAATATAGTCCATTCTTTTTACTATATAATTCAAACAATAAGTCTTTACAATAGAACAAGTATCCATACTTCTTCCCCACTAATCTATTTCAATTTTCTATTAAGTATAGAATATTAATTACTATCCATTAAGTTAATAAGCAAGAGAAATAAAAAATTGATAATACTATTCACTTTTCCCTTAATATTTAATAAAGAGGCCTTATTCAAGCCAGATTTTATTAGATTATTTATTTCTGTATATAAACTTGTTTATTATGCAGAAGGTTTGATCTGCTAGAGTAATTCTCGATATTTACAACTATGTCATATTTAGCGTTATTTCTGCTACGATGGGTTCTATTTAAATCAGGCTTTAGATTAAATATTAGGCCTGCCTCTAAATTGTCTAATAAATTAAGAGCATCTTCGTATGGCTGGATGAATTCTAATGGCATATATTCTTTATCATTATCTATAAATGTTACTGTTCCGAAATATATGTGTTTCATCATTCCATCATATATTGGATCATGTAGTTTAAGAGCAGCACTATGCCCTCCTGTAAACCTGTGGTTTTTTGAGGAGGTTTTTCCAATATACACAACTTTTTCATCATATCCCTCTCCAACTGTAATTATATAAATAGGATAACAAGCTGGTGGAATTAGAGTGAGTTGAGACTTTATTTCTCTTATAATTTCTTTATCAACATCGCGGAACTTATCATAATTTTCTATATCTAGTTCCTCTCTATACTGCTCTGTTATAATGTGTAAGGCTTTGTCAACATACTCTTTAAGTGCGTTCCATGTCACGTCTAAACTTTGAGCTGTCATATCAAGTACCTTATGTAGCGGAAAGCAAACGTCTATTCCAATGAAACACTCTAGTTCTATACTTATATCATCTCGACGAAATCTATCTAATATTGGTAAGTAACCAGTCCTAAGATAGTAATCTAACGAATAGTGAATACTCATCTTTAACCTCACATGTTATAGTCCTAATAAAGCATAATACCACCGATTAGCATAATAACTTAGACTTTCGACAAACTTATGTAAATTCCTTCCTTATTTTTAAAAAATAAAACCTCTCATAATAAAATCCTCTCATTGATGTAGTCTTTAATTAGTTTTACTTATAGCACTATTTATATATTTGATCTGCCTTATTGCACTATTAACAACTAAAAATAATGTCTTTCCCCCTAATAAACGAGTACTTTTAAAAATGATCACCTAGATATTTAAGTGAAAAAAATGAGCATTGAGAACGATTCGTTCCCAATACTCTTTAAAGTTAAATTCAATTTTCTTTGATGCCCCTACCGCATCTCTTAGATTGATCTCTTAAAACCACTTAGAAACAAGAGTACTTTATTCACTGTTCTATGTCATCTATAAGTTCTTTGACCAATAACGAGTTAATTAAATCTCCAACGAAATTCTTAATCCGCCTGTAATTTGGCGATTGCTTCATAAATGTATCTACATTACTCAATATATAATCTATCAATCTCGCCTTAACGACAATATCTTTTTCAGAGTCATCTAATTCCTCTAAAATATTATCATAAATAAGTTTTATAATCTTAATTACACTTTCTTTTTTCAGCTCATCAAATTCAATATGCTTGTTAAACCTAAAATAAAGTGGATCACCTATAGTTCTTCTTATGGTTGTTAGATCACTATAGTTAGATGTACATATTATAATTGCATCTTCTAAATTTACGTTGTAATTTCTATCTCTAAACACACCTTCATCAAACATCTGGTAGAAAGCAGAATACACTGTATCAAATGTTTTATCGAATTCGTCCAATAAAATAACATTTGATTCCCGCTCCAATAAATCTAGAGCAAAGCTTTTCGCATTATGTTCTTCACCAAATAAATAGTCTAGAGATTTGCTATTTTGAAACATAGACATTTGTACCCTAAAAATTTTATTTCCACCTAAAACCTCACTGAAGTACTTTGCTGATTCAGTTTTTCCCACCCCAGAAGGACCAAAAAACATCAAGACTAAAGGTTCCCCTTTATTGCGTTTCTTATATATAGTATATAAAACATTCAACATCTCTTCCTTAACTTTTTCTTGACCAATAACGGTTCCGGAATAATTTTGATAAATATTTAATAAAGATTCCTTTGTAATCATAGGATATGTATGTTGAATAATTTCCAAATTATACTCGCTATTATTTTTAGCCATTATTTTAATTTTCTTTTCAATTGTTTCCGTAGGGTTTTGTATAAAAATATGTTTTATATCAAAATGATACACAAAAGTTGTTAACATATGGTTAATGAGTTTTTCACCAGTTTCAGACAAGGAAGAGAAATCTGTCGAGTCTATAATAATCGATTCATAATAATCTTTTAAACCAACTTTAGTACTACCATCTTCATCTTTTTTTCTGGATTCAAGAATCTCATAAAGACTAAGAACATTTTCATTATGTGCTTTTATAATCTCTTCAAACCTACTATTGGGGCCTTTAAAAATTAGTATATTTCTCATTCACTCTACCCCAGCAAGTATAATATCATAAACATCAAGATTATTACTTGTATCAACTTTTTGCTTATCTTTTTGTTGAAATTTTCTTTTTAAAGCTTCTAATTCATCTATATTAGCTTTAGAGTATATTTCCATTAGTTTTTTAAAGTTCAACAGATCTTTTTTTAATTTCCCTACCTTTATCCCATAAAAGACTAAGTTCATTTGATCTAAATCCGAAACAGAATAGTTATTTCTGAATACAGCATTATTAAACCGGGTAATAACTTCCTGTCCATCATTATTTATAGCAAGTAATTCATAGTATCCTTTTCCTATTTTCAGCGCATCTTGCATTTTACTAATATTCATATTAATTCCGTCCCCTAAATCTACATTTCCTTCTGTAAATAATAAATAAGGGGATATTCTTTGAAAATAAGCTATTGAATCCTCAACAATTTTTACTTCATAGCCCTCTAGTCTTTCAATTTCCTTCTCTTTTCTTCTTTGTCTATTTACAGTTTGTATAAAATCAGTCAATATTGTATTAGATATACTTGATTGAACTAAGTTCGTTTTTTCTCTAAATATACTTCCATCAAGTCCTACTTTTCCATCTACATCAACTAATAATGTATCTAGTAATCTCCTAATCCCCTGTCCCGCTTTTACACCTGCTCCTGCTTCTCCTTGAAAATTACCACCGGTTCTCTTTTCTTTAACTGTTTCTTCTATTAAGTTCCCTCCATTTTTTATCGAAATGAAATCGAGTGCAGACCCTTCATCAAAATAAACTACTTTTAACAATTTAATCCCACCTTTTTTTATAACCCCTTATTAAAATAGAACATCTCATCAGAGGTAATTTATATTCTATATGACACATAAAAACATAAAAAATGTCAGATATCGTTAAAAGAACCTCTAACTAAACTTCCAAAATTACTTACAATTGCTAGTAACTCCTATTATACACTTTTTAAATCAGTGGTAGACAGTCTGTCATTCTTTGGTATACCTTTTGTCATTTGGTGGTAAATACTATGTTAGAGGTGGTACATTTAAATGGCTGTAATCAATGTGCATTGTATTATGTTAAATATGAATTGTTTCTAACCTATAAAAATGCTCACAAAGTAGCCTTTGAGCAGTTTTTTTGAGAAATGTATATGACGAATCTTAGAACCTTTCTCCTTACTTTAGGCACCGATATCGCTAGGCGTATTCTTGATACTCAGACATATAACGAAAAAATTTTCACATCACATCACCTAAGAACTGTTTAAACAATTGATAAACCTCTTCTGGCCTTGTGATCTTCCGCACTTCGAAAAAAAGAAGATCCCTCATTAGCTTCACACCCTCACTACTTCGACAAGTGGAATGGTAACTGTTCGGCGTAATCATACTTTATCATTTTCCATTTCACCTTAAATTAAAATAGCCCCAACTCCTTATTAATGGATTTAGGGCTTTGTATGAAACATCAATCTTTCATTTTTGTAAATTATGCTTATCTTCTATATTCCGAGTCGTTTTATAGTGGCTTTCATGCTTTACTTGAATATTTTTTGGTGTTCATAGCAATAGACTTTACCTTCAAACTTTTTATTGTTTAAACAAAAGGACTTTACTTTCTCAGAAACAACTTTTTTACAAGTCACACATTGAGACTGTTTTCTTGGATCCTTTTCTGTTTTCTCATCTTTAAAGGATTGCTCATGATGTTGCCTAAGCTTAGGATCGGTAATATTTGCATTGAAAAATGTATCATAAATCGTTCCAATATCCGATTCACTAAGTAATGGTTCTTTGTGTTCCAACTTCAAGACTGATACTTTTCTTTGTATAAATTCAGACAACTCAATATCATACACAATGAGCTCATCAGATGCTATTTTACGATACTCTAAATCAACCTTAAACGTGCATCGCTTTGTAAAAGACACCATAGATACAAAATGTTCATGATACTTTTTGTCAATGGCAGCTTTAAGCGCTTGGATATGTCCGTAATTCTGTAAAAAAGGGTTCATCATTTTAAACTTCCCGTTAACTAACCATGTTTTTCTCCCTTTGCCACCGTAGATCGTTCCTTGATAGTTTTTGGTTTCAATGACGATCATTCCGTAGGGTGTGATAACTACATGGTCCACCTGGGAGTACCCGGATTTCGCTTTGGGATTTTCGACAAGTAGATCACTAAGAAACCGGAAATCCTTTGGCAACTGATACAGTTGAATATCAATCTTGTACTCTCCTAATTCTCCTTTTCTTTTTGATATTTGTTCATTATTTCTCTTTGGTTTTGAAGCTGGTGCTTCTTTTTTCGAATGCTTTTCTTTGGTTTGTATTGGATCTTTACCCCTCTTTAACAAACTAAAAAATCTAAACATAGTTATCCCCTTTAAGCATTAGCATAATTTGTCTATAATTATATCTAACCTTCTACCAACCTACCATTATTAGTTATGATTTCAAACCTATTCAAAGGATAGAGTAGAGTTTTTGTTATCTCTATTAAACGCTCGATATATGTATGTCTTAAAGAGTGGATGCACTATCTCTTACGGAATCTACCATATATACAAACGGATTGCTTAATCACATTCATAGAATAAAGGCCAGCCTTTTTTAATAGCGGATTGAAAAGGCTTTTTTGTCTTGGTCAATTTTAATCCTTCTTTCTGTTCATGAAGATAACAAGCTCTAATTCTATTTTTTTATTATTTTTTCATTAAAAAAACGCAAAAAAGAAGCCCCTCCAAGGAAATTTCGGCTAAAATCTCCTCGGATGGACTTTTTGAAGGCGACACGCTAAAAAAGAAAAGTCCATCCCAGGAGATTTCTCTCCACAGGACTCTTCGACATATTACGGGTGGTGACAAGCACCTACCACAGAATTTTAGTTTTTATTATTCAACAACACGTACATTGAATGATAGTGTACCGCCTTGTGGACGAAGTACAGTTACTACAAAAGAACCGCCAGCATCAACATCTGTGATACTAGTTACACGATCACCATCAGAATCTCTTAGCTGAGACACTGTGTTTTGAGTAAGCGCCACTTCCATATCAGCACCATACTGATCAATTTGATCTAATTGATTTACAATATCACCAACATTAACTGTAGTTCCAAGAGCAGCTGCTGTAACTGCAATCGTATTATCGTTTACTCTGCTGAATGGAGCAGAAAGCTCATCTGAAGATGGAACCTCTAGTTGTGTAACGACTGCTCTTTCTCTAGAAACCGTGATTTCGCCAGTTTCAGTAAGACCGAAAGCAGAAACAATGAAGTCAACATCCGCTACGTTAACATTCGTACCGTATGAAACTGTACCAGTTGAAACCGTACCAGCTGCTTCAGTAATATTATTTGAAGTGAAAGTGAAGTTAGGAAGCAGTACTCTATTTCCAGAGTTATCAACACCATATACTTCTAAATCAAAGTTTTCAAAACCAGCAACAGTTGCAGAAGTAGTTCCTGTTCCTAATGCAGTAGCCGCAGCAACATCTTCAAGAACTTCTAAATCACCAAGTTCAAGATCAGCAATATCTCCAGCTTCTAAAACGCGTGCCGAGTAGCGGAATGAGCTATTGGAAATCGCATCCCCATCATCATCAAGTAATGTGACCGTAATATTTGCTGTTCCACGATTTGCTCCTGCTACTAAGTCAAGATTATCACCATCATTTTCAATGACACCTGAATTAGTACCAATAGTACCGATTCCAATTACAGAAGCATTACTACTTTGAATACGAATGCTGTAATCAGCAAGATCAAGGTCATCATCCATGGCGCGACCATACTGATCACTGAATGTGAAATTAGTTTCATCTAAATCAGCAATACTTTCGCCAGCAAGAATGTTGCGTTCGAAACCATCAATACCACTGATTGTAGTTGGTTCTGCATTAACACGAAGGTTGATAGAGCGCTGAGTAACCTGACCTTCTTGTGTAGTAGCAATCAAATTAATCGTTCTGTTATTAGTTAATGCATTAACGCCTTCTGCATTTACCTCTAAATAAGTTTCGTTTGTAGTGAAATCACGTACAAAGTTAACATCTCCGTTTGTTAATCCTGTTGGTGCATTAGCAATAGAGAAGTTTAC
Source organism: Alkalihalophilus pseudofirmus (assembly GCF_029094545.1). Taxonomy (NCBI): domain Bacteria; kingdom Bacillati; phylum Bacillota; class Bacilli; order Caryophanales; family Bacillaceae; genus Alkalihalophilus; species Alkalihalophilus pseudofirmus. The sequence continues at coordinate 69,527 of NZ_CP117836.1, forward strand.
GCGATTAAGAACTGTTGGGTTTGTAATCGCATTGCCATCTTGATCTGTTGCTGTAAATGGTACACGGAATGTTTCACCAGCTACTGCAATATCAGGAGCACCCATTGAGAAATTAGTAACTTGAAGTTCTGCTGGTACTTGTAAAGTATAAGAAGCTAATTGACCAGTAGTCGCAGAAATCATATTAATTCTTGCAGTTCCTTGACCAAATGTTCCTGCTTCAAATGGAACGAAGATGTAATCTTCACCATCAACTTCTACATCCTCAAATGTGCCATCAAGGTCTACAACTGTAGTGTTAGAGCTATTAGCAACAAATGTATCCGTATTATTGTTAAGATCAGCAGCGCTTAGTGCATTACCATATTGGTCAACTGCTGTGAAAATTAATCCGTAACCAGCTGTATCATCATTTGCGCGAGGCGCATCTTCTGTTGTTGCATTGTATAATCCTTCAATATCAAAGGTAGCAACTCTAGATTCTGCTGAAACCGTAAGCGCTTTTGATGTGAACGTTCCTGTTGCCTCATGTAGTAATGAAACAGTGATAGTGCTATCAAGAGCAAAAGTGTTAGTACCAGTTCTTGTTACTGTAATCGTACCATCCGTAGCAGTAGCTGTTCCACGACTAGAAGTGGCTTGGACAGAAACATCATTAGTGATATCTTCATCATATTGATTTAATACTCTGTATCCTGCAGTAACTTCTGTAACAGCTTCATTATTATCAGCGATAGCTACATTCCCAGGAATAGAAATAGCTTCTACACGCTCATTTTCTAATTCAAAGTCAAAAGTGATTTGACCATCAGTGTCATTTACAACTAGTGTGTAATCTCCACCAACAAATTTATTTGGCAATTCAAGTGTCACTGACTTGCGATCTTCACTTAAAATAGTGTCAGAGATGTTGACGTTAGCTCCACCATCACGTTGAAGTTGAACTGTTGCGTTTTCTGAAACGGCTTGGCTGAATGTTGCTTGAATTGTAGAAGCGTTAATCGCACTTACATTTTACATCTTAGTCGATAAAAAAACCAAAACCCCAATCATACCAAGGGCTTTGGGTTGTTGTTTAAATGTATGTATTCAGGTTAACCCGCTAGTTATGACACAACTCGGGCATTCGTCACCAGAAACGTCCCTTCTCTATATCAATACGAGTTTAGAGAAAGCGAAGAAGGCCGCAGAAGAATTGGGGAAAAGGAGAAAAAGAGAATAATGTTCCCCTCTCCTATCCTGTTAGAAGTTTTGTAAACAGTAAGTCTGTAATAAAAGCAAAATAAATAGTAGAAGCTCAAAAATTTATGCTTCTACTATTTATCATTACCTGATCAAAAATAAAATATACTGTTATTATTATATTACCTTTTTTGATTGGAGCTAAAATATGTTAACAGTTATTTCTGCAACTATAATTCTCGGTATCTTAGTATTAATTAATGATAGCATTTACAGAAAGTTAAAATCTAACGTACCTAATGAAAAGAAAAAGTATGAATTGAGAATTAAGCTAATTTATACACTAGCTACCGTTCAGGTAGTCATTGTTGCTGTCTTTTTCTTTGGAGTAATCCCATTAGCCTTAAAATTACTGTAACCTAACAGTCGGCAGCAAAGATAAAAAGGGCTTGATATCAACAGGATCTTCTTTCGTTCCAACTTTTACTGTAACCCCTAACCTTTTCTCTCCAGTGAATGGATTCGTTTCTGGTTGTGCATATGCCAATCCTACAATTTTGTATACTCCTGGCTTTTCAGATAAATAACGCTTTAACTCCATATTATCTCTCTCCTTCTCCCTTTAGTTATAGTCAATTATTTTACTAGCTACAAAAAAAGCCAATACCCAATCAAGGGTATTGGCGGTGCTTCCGTCCGAAAGTTATATATTCACTTTAATTACTACTCAATAGTAACACAAAGTGTACGTTTAAAATAAACGGATTTCTTTCTCCAGTAAACTTTGTATTCTAGCGAGGGTTCCTAGATCAATATCTTTGTTTAGCTGTACTAGTTTACCGGGATCATGACGTAGCAAGGGCTCCCCTTGTTTAGTTATTATTAACGCATCCGTATAAACAAGTTCAATATCTTCTAGTTGTTTATGAATGTGTTCTCCATCAAGTTTACTACTCAGACGGTCCGCACAAGTTATGATATTACTACGTAAATCATTTAGCTCCTGATCTATGAATGGATCACCAGTCCAGTCCATCTTTTCCCTCTTCTATCCTAACCAATAGGTTTATTTAGGTATAGAAGAAGCCAGTGAAAGAGGATACAATGGATGCGACCTATTAAGTATGCAATTAATTAAACAACAGATCTTGTTCATCTAAAGCTATTTTGGTTGAACGGAATCTAAAGGTGCAACCCAGAGGTGCACCTTTAGATTGATTACTAAATTTTTATTCTTACAAACTTCCGTTTCCCAATTGAATAACTAACCGGTCGGTAACAAGAATTCGTATCCCTACCCCTTCAACCTTTTCTTCATATTTTTTAATTCCTTTATAAGTCATTATTAGCCCTTTAAAATCAAAATACGAAGTTAAAGGGATTAAATGGTATCACTGTCGGATTTTTAGACCTATTAACGAAGCAAATTGAATCGCTTGAGTCGATGATACTATACACCCTTTTAAGTTCTCTATTGAAACAATTAAAGAATCAAAATTAGAAGAGCTTATATCAATTCCTTTTAATGGTGTCTCTTCAAAGCTCGCACCATCAATGTTACATGAAAGAAATTCTACTTTTTTAAGCTTACAGTCAAAAAGGTCAGCGCTTTGTAACTCAGCATTATCAAAAATTACCTTTTCAAGTTTTGAGTTACCAAACGTAACCATACTAAGAATTGATTCCCTAAATCTAGTATTACCGATATAAGACTCTGTTAAACTGCTTCCAAGTAACTTACAATTAAGAAACTCAACGCGATTCATGGAGGCATTACCCAAATTAGCATTAGATAAATTACAATTTTCAAAGCGCACATCGTTAAGATCAATTCGACTAAAATCCGTATCTTTGAAATTACAATTCTTAATCACTGTTTTATATAGTCGCAATCGTTCAAGTGCTTCATTGACAAACTCTGAATCGGTAACTATACACATTTCAAATTCTGGATCTTCTTCGTAAAAAACATCTGTAAATTTTCTCTCCGTTAGCTCTTCAGGGATCTTGGGTGCGTCAATCTTCACTGTATACCTACCTACTTTCAAACGTACTTAATTTATTTTTAAGCTCTCTAAATACAAACATAAAGCGAACGCGCGTTCTCTATCAAGTTTTGACTAATATTTATTTCCTGTTACACTAGGATTTTTAAGAAATCCCCTTCTTAAATTAAATGGCCCGATTGTTGAGACCTCCCCCAGAGTAAAACCATTTTAATATTTTCTACTAAGTAATATAACGGTTGTCCTGGGTTACATAAGGCCAACTTTATAGCGTATCAGGCAATAGTAAGGACCACAAGAAAACCTGTTGTTTGGCTCTTGTGGTCCCTACATTATTACTCTTTTTATGGAAACAACCTATTTTTCAGCCCCCTCTTGTAATAAGAGCTTCTTCTCTTCCATTAATGTTTGTTCCGCGCTCCTAAGAATTGCCTTCTTCTCAATGAGCTTTTTTTCTAATTCTACTAACTCCTGTTTAATATCCTCTTTTTGATTCTCTAAATCATTTATTTTAGTAGAAGAAACATGTTCAACTTGAGATAGACTTTCATTAATTAACTTATCAACATCTACTTCCTCATCTTTTCCGAACAATGATTGAAAAAATCCGGATTTCGGGCGTTTTGTAGCTTTTTTTAGGGTGTGTGTTAGAAGTTGCTGGTTCCTTACTTCCACCCGAGATAAAGAAATTTTATGCTCTATCAGTTCCAGATCCATCTTTTTCTTGCTGACTTTTCCCTCTAGCTGATCATACTCTCGTATTTGTGAGGAAAGTATATTTTCTTGCTCTAACAAATGTATTCTTTTATTGGTACTCTTTAGAATTTGTCCAAGCATTTCATTATTTAGTGTATGAGCACCCTTAGTTGGATTGGTTGGATCATAATCCACTGTTTCAGAACGATAACCCAAAAGAACTTCGATATCAGAGATCGTTTTGCCCTGTTCCAAATAAACTAGGATTAAGTACAACCTATAGATACTTCGATAATTTAACCTATAGAATCTACCACTTCTTACAGGCTGAATGTATTTCATAAGGTTTTCATTTCTAAGGTAGTTTCTTAATGTGGAGTCATTTTTCTGCAAATATGCAGCGGATTCCGTAGTTGAATATGTAGTTTCTGGATGTAGATTATTTAAAAAAGAAGGATAAATTCTTTCCGCCGTAACGTCATAAAGTTCTAGTTGTCTTTTTAAAGGGTCTTCACTAAAGTCAGTTTCAATTATATCCATTGTATTAACCATTTATTTACCACCTCCGTTGGTTAAGGTTGCATAGTTTTTCCGCTACTGTATATACTAACGATAAAATTTTGTTATATCAAGGCTTTCCACTTCCGCTACAATACTTAATTTAATCTAGCTAGAGCGCCACACCTTTAAATCGAGACTAACTTTATCGTCAGCTAGCGCTCAATATTCAAATTAGTTTAGTTGATGCTAGTTAAAATGAATTATAGCGCTTTTTAACGCTAAAACGAATAGCGCTCCGCTTAATTAAGGTTGGTAATGGTGTCGTTAAGTTAAATTAAAGTGTGTAACGGAAAACATTGATCATTTATGTATGTTTATTTATATTAATTATATTATTGTATATATGATTATGTTAATAATATATATACAATTGTAACGTTGATTGGACATTAGAGAGTTTGTGTTATATAGTGATATTAATTAATATAAATATATATATATATATGAGACTAGGGAGAGTGACTTATATGATCGTCATGAATATGAATGTAGCAAACGATAACGGAAATAATGAACAGGCTGTTAAAGTGAATGACAACTTATATAGGCAGCCTAATACATACGCGATGCCAGAAAGACCATCATTTGAAGATAATAGTGAGCCTGAGACGCTGATTCCAAATCTTTTAAATGAATTAGAAGTTGATATCCAGTCAGATAGTATTGATTTTGGAGGATTGTACTTCATAGGGCGAAAAGCCATTAAAAGTAAGTACACAGCGCACTCTATGAGTGTAGATAGTGAGAAAAAATATGAAAGTGATTTACCGATTATCAATACATTAGGATTACTAGCTGGTATTGCGGTACAGAATGCATATAAAGAGTCAAAGCAATTATCTAAAGAGATAAGTTTAAATGTCGATATGGCTACAGCATTGCCGGTAAATCAATGGAATAGGGAAACCGCTAGTTTATTCGCTAAACGCTTTATGGATGGTCTGCATACAGTAATCGTTTATGTAGGACATCTTAAAGTCCGCGTAAGCGTGACATTTACTTACGTAAAAGTAATTCCAGAGGGGACTCCAGTTCTATTCAATCTTATTGAGGATCAGGATGGTAATTATAGAAATGACTCGATTTTTGATGAGTTTAAAAAAGAATATGACTTAAATGTTGATGGTGAGTACTTCCAAGACAAAAGGATTAAACATGTTGACATAGGGGATGGAACGAGTGATACACCGCTAACAATTGGCTATGAATACGATAGGGATTTCGTGAATGGGATTCCTACAGGTATTGGTCATTCAATTAATAAAGCTATCGATCTTTTTAAAAACGAAGTATCAGATATGAATATCTCACGCCAGCAATTCATTGATTACATCAAGGATCATAAGCATCCATACCATGAAAAAGCTGTTAGATTGATCAAACAATCAATGCGCTCTGAGGTGAAATCGATCCATGATCACATTGTTGATGAGTTAAAAAAAGCTTCCAATGAAGTAGATATCATTTGCGTATATGGAGGCGGTTCTATTCTTATGAAAGACCAACTCTATAAACCACTTAAAAAACTATGTGACCGTCCGGATGTTCCTGCTAGACTACTATGGGTTCCAGAGCAATTTGCACCGCTAATGAACGTTGAGGGATTGAATATTTTCTTGAAAACAGTATTGCCGCAACTAAAAGAAAAGGAACTTGCATCTAAATAAATGCTGTAAAAGGGTGTAACATCAGCGTTACACCCTTTTTCAAATATTTAAAAAGGGGTGGAACTATTGGCTGGGAGAAAAAAGAAATTGAAAAAGCGCGGAGAAGCTGTAATAATGCGTACCAAAATGAACGAGCCAAACTTCATTATGGACTGGATTAATTCACAATCAAATATAAGTGAATCTCTTAGGCAGCTCATTGAAAGGGATGTAGCAGAAAACGGTCTTAGAGACGTAAAAGAAGATATCTTAAACAAGGCAGCAGTAGGAACGTTGAAACGTAGTTTCCCTGATGCAAGTACTGCTAGAGAGATGGAACAGGACTCCTTAATTTCTGGTAATCCGTCTAATGATAATCTTCATATGCAACATGAAGAGATTAGAGAAATAAAAGAAATTGAGGATGCACCTGCTCATGACCAAACTGATAAGACTTCTATATCATCTAGTGTACATGAAAGTGCGGATCGCATGGTTGAAATAGACGCTGATATTACAGTAGATGATAGTGATATAGATAGTGGGTATGCAGAGAGAAGTAAAGTGGGAAATTTGAGTAAAGAAGTTACTATTAATGAGATCAAAGACCGATCAAGTAACATTAACGAACATGCAGGCCCTAAAGATGTTGAAGTCTCATACAAAGAAGAATCAAGATCCGATAAGAAAGATTCTAATCCTGGTTCAGAGAAAAAGAGAGTGAATAGAGGTCGAATTGATATAAACCAATGGAGTTAATTAGCGGAGATATTTCACAAAAAACCTGACACACAAGATATCCAAGTAATATATCTAGGTGACAGGTTTTTTGTTTATTACTCAGTTTTACTCTTACCAAACTTGTTTACTGATTTCGAGAACATGTTTTCTTCATTATTCTTATTAAATTTTCTTTAAAAAATCTGTAAAGTAATTCGAAACTGCTATTGCTATTAGAGGGAAAATTACTTTTGATATTGCCAAAATGCCATATAGCGGTACATTCATTGCTGCTAATTTAGACTATCGATACTTACAATTTGTTGATCTTTGAGTAGATATCCTAGTACTTCATCTTCTGGAATTTTAATGAGAAATAGAAAAAAGTATAAATTGCAACAAAGAATAGAATCCTTAGAGCTGCTACAAAAAAAAATCTTCCCTTTCATGTTTAAACCTCCTCATTAAATAAATAACTAGCTTACTTTCCATATCCTGCATCCGCTAATATCCCCATAGTTTGCTTCTAAGGAATTTTAGAATATCTTAGATAAGCTTCACTACTACCTTATGCAACAGGCAATAGAAGTACAGTTTCACTGTTGCTTGATCGTAAGTATATTCTGGTTTATATACATAACGTAAGGATTAAGATGCTTATTTAAAATACTAGCTTCCAAAATATTACCCTCAGATTCCTTGATGTACAAAATATATTCCTACCGTTTTACCAAGTTTAAGAGTTAAAAACATATCTATATAAACGAATATAATACTTTTATATATACAAAAGTATGAAACTGTACTGTGGATGATAATAGTTTTTATCCACATTATATATAATTGTATATATTGATATTAATATTAAATACAATGCTTATGTATATATATTTAAATCTAAATTAAGCATATTTTTGATGATTGTTTCTTTTAATCTTCCCAATCTCCAAATATAGAACGTCTATAGAATGTGGTGTATTAACTTATGGATGGTAATATTAGAGCATAATAAAATTACTAGAGTTGCTTTATATTATGCAACACTTGCAAAGAGTTCTCGTGTACTGAGGGACGATTACTTCTAAGAATGGAAGTTTAGTATTGTAAGCAGCATCTCCCGTTCATTGTTAAAAGCACAAGAGGTCTATTTTATAGTCGAAATAATATCCTGGTCTCACCCTCTCTTAGTCCATTAGGTAACTTATATTTGAACAACTCTCGCCAATGAATTCATACTTAAAGAGGGGATATTATATAACACTTCTATTGTATTTATTTATAATACTATGTACAATTATGATGAATTAGTTAGTTAATACTATCCGGAGGTCCTATAATTGCGCATAGGTTACAGAATAAGTAAGTTACGTAAGCAAAAAGGATTATCGCAAGCAGAATTAGCAAATGGCATTATTTCAAGGACACACTTGAGTAACATTGAAGCTAATAGATTTATATGTCCAATTGACATTCTCCTTTTATTGTCTGCAAAGTTAGAGGTACCCAACTCTTATCTAATTGAGAATTCGAAGAATGATGAAATATTAGATGGCTTACTCGAAAGTTTCTATAAAGTATTAGAAGAACATAATAGTGATAAGACATCAGAAATAATAAATCTTTTTAACGAAATTCAGCGAAACTTTCCCTACATCTCTTCAATGCAACAAGAATTTCATTTTAAACTACTGACTGTTTACTTCTATTTAAAAATACAAGATTCTGCTAAAATGAAGAACTTTTTTTATGAAGAAGTGGAACCACTTGTTGTAGTAGAGGACTTATCTTTACCACTAAAAGAATTATATTATTACTTAAAAGGAATTGTCTTCTATACGGAATCTAAATTTGATAAGAGTTACAGGAGTTTCTTGAAATTAACACAAATTGTTGAAGATGAAAAAACAAAGGCTAAAATCTATTTTAATTTAGCCCTCGCTTCTTTTAAATGTAAAGATTTATATGGATCTGTGAAATATGGCGAAAAAGCAGCTAACTTATATTTACAACAGCACTCTTGGATAAAAGCTGCCGAAAGTTATAATCTCATAGGTGTGATTTGTTGGGAAATGAAAGAACTTAAGAAAGGAGAGTTGTTTTTAAAAAAAGGTATAGAATTAGCTAAGATGAAAAGAAACTCTACTTTAGAAAGTAAGTTATATCATAATCTTGGTTTGATCTTTGAACGAAAGGGGGAACTTGCTGAAAGCCTTAAATATTTTAATTTAAGTTTACAAAATAAGATTGAAGATGAAGATAAGATTTTAACATTACGTTCTATATTAGAAACCTTGTTAAAAGAGCAAGATTTTGATTTATTTGAATTTTATCTAAAAAAAGCTTATGGACTTAACAGAACATTAGTAAGTAACTTACACTTAGATTTAATACAAGCAAAGTATTTTTTGTTATTGGGTAACGAAGAAAAATATATTGAAATGATGAGTTATACAATTCAAGTTTTTTTAAAGAAACAAATCTGGCAACCTATAATAGATAATGCTGAAGAACTAAGTGACGTTTATGCTAAAAAAAATAAGTACAAGAATGCTTACCAACTACTTAAAATGAAACAACATGCAATTTTTAATCTTAATCGGGAGGAATTTTGAATATGAAAAAGAATTTTAAAGGTCTTCTTTTAATTGCGAGTATTTTGTTTTTAACAATTGGATATCCCACTGAAGGTAAAATTGATATTGATAATAGTCTTGAAAATATTATTGTTAACCCCCTAGGTGAGGGTGATATAACACCACCACATTAAGTATAGATAATATAATAAAACTATTTAGAAATATGTTAGAACAGCTCTTCGTTAGTCCTATTTATCTATTTTTTTAAAATCCTTTAAGGATATAGAGAAACCTAAAATCAATAATATACTGAAAAACACCCTCATTCTATAGAATGAAGGTGTTTTTCAGTATATTATAGTGTTAAAATAAGTACTTCATTTCCATAATAGGTGGGCTACTTTGGATGTAGAATGGATTTCACTAAAATCTCCGTCAGAAACAACTCTATTCCTTCGTAATTTAATGCTCAAGTCCCTTTAAAGGGCGCTCCTCTTCTTATTTCCCGCTCTTATAGATTAACACCTTCTAAATTACGACCCATTTTTTATAAATCTCTCTTATTCTTTTTAGTTTTTAATTAGCTGTATTTTGCAATAAAAATGTCCATAGTAATCATGCAAGTGTTATGTAGAGTTTTGCCACTCAATATTCGTTTATTTCAGTTTCGATAGTGCCTTGATAGCCTATAATTTCCACAAAAGAAAGTTAATACACGTGTGTGGTAAACTAAACGATCCATCAACGCTGCTGTTAGTCTCAAACCTATGAAATATAAAAATCCAGTTCCATTGACTGAAATATAAATTGATATAATGAAAGGTCTATTGCTCATACTCTCTGCGATTAACTGAAATAATAACTCAGAATCTTCCTTGTAAGAACGGAAAGGTATTATAGACACCTTTAGAAAAATTTGAAAAAGTAGAATTAATTATTTCAGATGTGATGGAACTTGGTTTCGCTGGCAAGCCTTTATTTATGTACTTATAAAACAAGTGCAGCACTACGCATTAATTTTTTGTGGAATTCTGCACTGTTATTCTGCCTTAAACATTAGTTTAAGAATTTTATAAACATTCTTTTAAAAAATGTTTTTAAAAAGCATAAAAAAATCATATGTTTATAGTCTTCGAAAAGTATTTTTAAATATGAGTAAGCCATATATAATTAATATCAAATAGTGAATGAATATTCATAATATTTTTTCAAAAAAGTAGTTAGGGCAGGTGAGTACATGGTTGATTTAAAGAAAGAAATATCTACACAACCTACAAAACAAATTTCGCCTAGACTTCATAAGATGTTAGCTTTGCCTATTCAATTCTCTAATATTTGCAGCCTTAAACATACTATTCATTTAGAGCCTTTAAAGAAGTAAGTTTAATAAACGAGTTTGAAACTCTTTAAGGAGGTGAGACATATGCCAGTAAAAATGAACTACTAAAAAACCAGATGCTGAATCATACTCGATTCAGCATCCTTTAATTTAAATTAGGTGGGAGGCCTACTATGTTAAATGATAAATACCATAAAGTATTTATTAATGACTTTATTAATAATCGGGGTTTCACATCAATTTCTGAATCTAAGACAGGAGAACTAACTCATACCGGTATGTCTTTACCGGGAGATGATCTCATTTACAATACGGAACTACAAGTTAACGGGGTTCCATTTTTCATAACTAAAGATGAAAACAATCTAGACAACATTGAACTAGAGGGACAGTTAGTGCCTTTTAAGATAACTACTGTAAAAAGAATTCATTTCCTGTCTCTATCATGCTATGGAAGTTACTTTCAAAATTTAAATCTATTTAACGATGAAGTAGTAGTGGATATAAAACCTTTTTACACCACTGAACTAATAAATAAACAACCAGCATTTGAAAAAGTACGTACAGGTTTATTTTTTGATTATGTACATAATAAGAAGGGGAAAGTAACTAATTTAACAGGGACAATATGGCATTCAGAAATAGACCTTGCTTACCCTAAAAAGATAAATGCAGTGTTATTTGAAGATAATCCTGCTATACATGTGTTTGCTATAACCCTTGAATGTGAGGTTGAATAATGTGGAAATTTACTCTAGTAGTTATTATAACTGTAGAAACCTATTAATCACCGCATCCATAAAACGTAGAAACATTCAAACAGATGGAATGTGGAAGAAGGTAGGTTACCATTTCAAACCTAATTCAGACTTTGTAATGAGTCCATACTATCTTTCATTACAAGATGAATTGAAGAGCTATGGATTTATTCTCAATCAAAAAGAATTTAACGATATTCAGTCATTTCAAGAGGCTCTACTTAAGTGTATTGAGCAGGAAATTATAGTAGGTGTTTCTGTCGATTTGTACAATTTACCATATTCAGTATTTTATCAAGATTTACATTACGAGCACGACATTGAAGTAATCAGTTATCACGAAAATACTTATGTTATTTGCGATCATTATTATAATTATTTTGGTGAAATATCAAGTGAGGATTTTATGAAGGCTATTGAAAACCAAGCTAAACAAGGAAGTCTAAGGATATATTATATTGAAACGTATCCAGATCATGTCAGCCAAAAGTCCGAATCAATTATTCAAAGAAACATTGACGCATTGGAAGGGAATATAAGTTATAGCAATTATGGAGAATTTTCTTATATTGGCATAGAAGCAATAAATGAGTTTAAAGAACAATTGATCAATGAGTTTAGTAAAAGAACTAATCTAGAAGAACAAGATAAGTTATTTAATACAATATATCCTTCCATAAAAGAAATGTCATTCTCTCGTTATCATTTCAAGAATTATTTAGAAAAAACAAATAAAAGCAAGAAACTAGTAATGCAATATCATGATGTTTCACAAAGTTGGTCTATTCTTTTTCAGATACTTTTGAAAGGTAATGTTACTCGAGACTATAATAAGTTTCTAACAAGGGTTAATAATAGTTTATCCACCATCTATCAAAAGGAAGCTTCTGCTTTAAAGTACTTGAAAGAAGATTGGGCTAAAGAAATAAGTGTGAGTAGGAGTGTGTTAAATGAAACATATTAATTTAGATACTGCACACCTCTCTGATCAGAAGGTAAGAATGTTGCTAGATAAATTACCCTACATCTCTGAGGAAATTATAGGGTTATCCTATGAAGAGGTTGATAATGTAATTCAAATAATTATTAACGACAATTCTCTATCTAGAGAGGTCAGAATATTACAACAAGGTATAGATGATTTACTTAAACAACTTACCGGAACAAGGTTTATAAAATCAAAAGTTGTTAAGAGTAACGAAGTTTCAACAATTGAGAAGGATCTACCAAGAATACAAAACCCAAAAAGTTTAGCGACATTTAAGAAAGAAAAGGATCTAAACTTGCTTGGGAAAATCGATAATGAGTTACTCAAAATTGCCAGAAAATACGAGGCGCAAATTAGAGAATATCCAATCTTTTTAAACGCAGACAACATGGATATTAACCAATATCACCTTAATTTCCCTCAAAATGTATTTGGGGTAGGTTCAGTTGCCCATAATCACGAAACTATAATTCAGTATAAGCAGGATGCAGCAATAGGTGATCATAGTTCCCTAATGTTTAATGGTCAATTCCTAAGGCCATGTTTATGTTATCACTCATATGAAGAACTCCAAGGAGATCGTATCACTTCCCCTAAAATCTTTACAAGTCAGGGACAATGTTTTCGGCATGAAGTTGATTGGAAAAAAGATAATTTCAGAAAAAGTGAATTCTCTATGAGGGAAATAGTTTTTATAGGTGAAGAAGACTGGGTTTGTCAAACTCGAGACCTTATAATGAAAGACGTTTGGTCCCTATTTGATTCCATTGGATTGATAGGAAAGATTGTTACTGCGACTGATCCATTCTTTTTTAGTGATGATCTGAAAACTAAAGCTGCATATCAATTAATGAGTAAAGCAAAATATGAATTAGTAGTAGTAACCACTGAAGGAAAAGAAAGTTCAATTGCTTCTTTTAATTATTGCGAAGATGTGTTGTGTGACAAATACGAAATTAAAGATATGAATCAAAAACCTCTATATTCAGGGTGTATAGCATTTGGTTTAGATCGTTGGAAAGAAGCTATTACCGACAAATATGGATATAGCGATGAACCTTGGATATTAAAAGAAATGGGAGCGGAGGTACTTTGAAGAATTCCGTTAACAATGAGCTTCTCATTAAGAAGTTAGTAGAAGGGCTAATAGAGAAAGAAGTAAATAGTGAAAGTAATCTAAAAAACGAAGGTCTTGATTCAAAAAGAATAATCCAACTGATCGTGGGTATAGAAAGTGCGTTGTCGATTGAAATTGACGATGATGATTTAATTGTTGAAAATTTTTCTACAATAAATAAAATAGTAGGTTTTTTGAGTGCTAAACACAATAAATGAAACTCTCCATAAAGAATAAAACAGAATTTCTCAAGAAGGAGAATTACTTCATGAAAAAAATCGGTGTTATCGGAGCTGGTGTTATGGGGTGTGGCGTAGCTCAAAGCTTCGCTCAACATGGCTATCAAGTTGTCTTAGTAGATATATCTGAGGAAGTATTAATAAAAGCAAAAGAAGATATTTATAATAATGTAAGATTTAGTGCTTTTTATACCAATAATTGTTCTCTAGATCCTGAAAAAGTGTTATCAAATATATATTTTTCAAATAATTATGAATCTATCAAAAAGGTGGATTTCTTAGTAGAGAATGTAACAGAGAATTATGAACTTAAAGAAGAAGTATATAAACAAGTTTCAGAACTAGTTAATGAAGGTTGTATTTTAATGGTGAACACATCTTGCATACCCATTACAAAAATTGCGGCTTTAACTAAAGACCCAACTAAAGTTGTAGGGACGCATTTTATGAATCCAGTTCCAATAAAAAATACTGTAGAAACAATTCGTGGTTACTATACTTCTGAAGAAACTATAAATAAGACTAAGGAATTACTATATGATATTGGGAAAGAAATTGTTCTAGTTAATGATTATCCTGGGTTCGTCTCTAATAGAATATCACATCTCTATATGAATGAGGCAGCATTTGTTGTTCAAGATCAAGTAGCAACTCCTGAAGATGTAGATAGGATCTTTAAACAATGTTACTCACATAAGATGGGACCTTTAGAAACAGCAGACTTAATTGGTTTAGATACTGTAGTTAATTCTTTAGACGTCCTTTTTAATACTTACCAAGATAGCAAGTTTAAATGTTGTCCACTTTTGAGAAAAATGGTTGATGCAGGTCTCTATGGAAAGAAATCAGGGCAAGGGTTTTATACTTATTGATATTTAGACACTCTAAATAAATAACAGAGAGGAAGTAATAGAATGGAATCCAACGTTAAGTTGAAAGTCAAAGAATTCCTTAGTAAATACTTTAGAAATCATCAACTGGAAGATGAGGAGGATATTTTTTCATTAGGATTCGTAAACTCCTTATTCGCAATGCAATTAGTTATGTTTTTGGAAAAAGAGTTCAATCTCAAACTCGATAATAATGATCTCAATTTCAACAATTTTCGAAGCATCAATAAAATCACTTCTTTAGTAGAAGAAAAAATGGTCCAAGCTACTTGATAATATCAAAAGATTTAATAATGGAGTGAGAGAATAAATGAAAATTGAGTTAACTGCCGAACAGAAAATGTTGCAGTCTGAGTTCAAGGAATTTACAGATTTAGAGATCGAACCTTATGCATCACTTATAGATAAGGAAGAATACATCCCAAAAGATTTGATAAATAAACTTAAATCTAATGGATACCTAGGCTCTATGATTCCTAAAGAATTTGGGGGCATGGGTTTGGACAATGTGTCTATTGCAATTCTGAATGAAGAAATAGGGAGAGCATGTTCTTCAGTTAGGAGCTTACTCACCGTCCACGGGATGGTGGCCTTGGCGATACTAAGATGGGGCAATGAAAAACAAAAAAGAGAATTATTACCTAAGTTTGCATCTGGTGAGATTATTGGCGCATTTGCTTTATCAGAAGCCGAAGCGGGAAGTGATGCGAGTAGTATACAAACTGAGGCGACTTCAAAAGATAATATGATAATACTTAATGGTAGAAAAAAGTGGATTACTATGGGACAAATTGCAAATGTTTATTTAGTATTTTCTAAATATGATGGAGAGCCAACTGCTTTTCTGGTAAAGGAAAATGCAAGTGGCTTTTCACGTAAACCGATAAACGGCTTAATTGGTTTAAGGGGGTCAATGACAGCTGAATTATTTTTTGAAAATTGCGAAATAAATTCTAGTAGTATTATTGGAAGAAAAGGATTAGGTTTATCTCATGTTGCATTAAACTGTTTAGACTATGGGCGTTTTACCATAGCCAGTGGCTGTGTTGGTATTGCTCAATCTTGTTTGGAACGATCTATTAGTTATTCTTATAAAAGAAAACAATTCGGACAAGAGTTAATAGAGAATCAATTAGTTCAACGAATGATAACAGGAATGGTGGTAGACATTGAAGCTGCCCGGTTGTTATGTTATCAAGCCGCCTTTCTTAAAGACACCTTAGACCCAGAATCAATAATGAAAACGTGGATAGCAAAGTACTTTTCATCAAAAATGGTTAATAGAGTAGCAAATGATGCGGTTCAAATACATGGAGCGAATGGATGTAGTGACTCATATCCGTTAGAGAGATATATGCGAGATGCAAAAATTAACGAAATAATAGAAGGAACTACACAACTTCATGAAGTCCTTATCGGAAGAAATGCTTAATTTATTATTAGTTGAGGGGGTTTAACGATGGGAGTAAACAAAAGAAAAAATATTAAGTGCGTGGTATGGGACCTAGATAATACTCTCTGGGATGGAGTTTTGCTTGAGGATGAAAATGTTTCCCTACGCAGTGGAGTTAAAGAAATTATCCATACACTTGACGAAAGAGGAATACTACAATCTATATCTAGTAAAAATGAACATAATAGAGCAATTCAAAAGTTGAAAGAATTCGGATTGGAAGAGTATTTTATATATCCACAGATTAATTGGAACTCTAAATCATCTTCTATAACTGAGATTGCAAAATCTCTAAATATAGGCATCAACACTTTCGCCTTTATAGATGATCAACCTTTTGAGAGAGAAGAAGTTGAATTTGTTCTTCCTAGTGTCCTATGCATAGACTCGACTGATTTAACAGATATCCTTCTGAGAGAAGAATTAATACCCAAATTCGTGACTGAAGATTCAAACAAAAGAAGACGGATGTATCTAAGCGATATCAAAAGAAAAACAATAGAAGAGACATTTAAAGGAACTCAAGATGAATTTCTAGCTTCATTAGATATGAAATTTACTATCTCAGAGGTAGGCGACGGAGATTTGCAAAGAGCGGAAGAGCTGACTGTTAGAACTAATCAACTTAATACAACGGGTTATACCTATTCCTATGAGGAATTAAATCATCTCAGAAGCTCGGATAACCATATATTACTTATTTCAGGACTGGAAGATAAATATGGAACATACGGAAAAATTGGACTTACATTAGTTGAAAAGAAAGAAAGAGTATGGACTATTAAGCTTTTACTTATGTCCTGCAGAGTTATGTCCCGTGGTGTAGGTACAGTAATGTTGAACCATTTAATAAATTTAGCTAAAGAAGCAGGTGTACAGTTACAAGCCGAATTTAAAAAAACTGACAAAAATAGAATGATGTATATCACTTATAAATTTGCTGGATTCAATGAAATACAGCAAGAAGAAGATTTTATTATTTTCGAAAATAGCTTAGACCTGGTTCAAAAATTACCGGACTACCTAACCTTAGAAGTAAAAGGGGAGCAAGAGTTAGAACAGCTAGTTAATGAATAATAAAAAAAGTTGGAGGCTTATCTATGGATAAATTCGCATTCGTTTTCCCAGGGCAAGGTACTCAATTCATCCAAATGGGAAAATTTTTTTACGATAGCTATGATATTGCAAAGCAGACATATGAAGAAGCAAGTGAAGTGGCAGGAATTGACTTGCAAAACTTGTGCTTTAATGGAAGTGTAAGTGAACTAAATAATTTTACAAATATGCAATTATGTATCTTGGCTACAGAAGTGGCCATATACAGATCTTATGTACATGACTTTGGAGTAAGACCCCAACTTTCAATTGGACATAGTATCGGCGAATATGCTGCGCTTGTAAGTTCAGGAGCAGTCAACTTAGAAGACGCAATAAGAATTATGGTTAGAAGGGGAGAGTTAATAGAAAAGCTAAATGAAAAAGAAATTGGTTATATGTCAATTATTGAAGGAACCAATTATCAAGTTATAAGCGATTGTATTAAAAAATCAGGTTTAGATAATAGTATATTCATATCTTGCTTTAATTCTAATAGTCAATTCGCGATTAGTGGAGAGAGTCATGCTCTCAACCTAGTAGAACAACAATTAATTGATAATGAGGCGATGGTCACACCATTATTTAATAGCCCACCGATTCATTCGCCTCTAATGAATGAGATTTGTATGGACTTTCTTGAGTTTACTAGCTCGATTGAGTTTAACCAATTTAATTTTCCAATAATCTCAAATTATACGGGTAAACTATTGTCTGATCCATCTAAAATAGCAAAATACTTAACACACCATTTAGTTAATCCAGTATTATTCAGCCAGTCAATGGATTTATTTGATAAATACGGTATTAATAAAACAATTGAAATGAGTCCTAAGTTATTATTATCTGAATTTATTAAAGAAAATAACCCCCGTATAGAGACTTATTGCTATGGTCTAATTAACGATAGAGAATCATTATCAGATTTGTTCAATTCTGATAAGAACTTCGAAAAGGACATGCCTAATTTTATAGGGAGAAGTCTTAGTATTTTAGCTTCTACAGAAAATAAGAATAAAAATGAAATGGAGTTTAATGAAGTAATCGCTATCTACCAAACTATTAGGAATGAAAAAGATAAATTAGAAACTCTAGAACAAGAACAGAAAAAAAATAAGCAGGCTGAAATTATCAATTTATTAATCAAAGCTTTAAAAATTAAAAAAGTAGACTCAAAGCAGATTAATAACGTTATTAAAGCGTTATTGGATGAAACTAATACCATGTATGAACTAGGCAATAAAATAAAAATATTATAAAAAGAGGTTTTTATGAAATTATTCTGTATCCCTCATGCTGGTGCTTCATCCATCTCATACAATGGATGGAGAAACCATTTGAATTCGAATATTAATTTTATTCCATTAGAGCTACCAGGTCATATGACACGCTCGAATGAAAAGTTTTGTAGAAATATGGATGAAGTAATTCAAGATTTAAAACGCACTTTCGAAAAAGAGGTCTCTAATAACGAGGATTACTCAATCTTCGGTCATAGCTTGGGAAGTGTTATTTTATATTACCTTTACTTCGATTTAATTAAAAGTGGATTTAAGCCGCCAAAGCACCTTTTCTTTTCAAGTAGATGGCCACCTTATCATGAGAATAAAAAGGCAAATTATGATTTAAACGATCTTGAGGAATGTAAATCAAAATTTATAAAAATGGGCGGTTTTAAAGAGGAAATCATAAAAAATAAGCCATTACTTGATTATTATTTAGACATTCTCGTGGCTGATTATCAAATTATACAAAGTACCCCTCTAGAAGAACCAAGGATGATTAATACGGATATGTCTATTTTATGGAGCAATAAAGAAATAGAAATAGATGACAGTGACATTTATAAGTGGAAATTATCTGCTGGTAGTTCTATTTCATTTAATAAAGTGAACGGAACGCATTTTTACCCTACCGAATTACCAGAAAAAACAGTCAATATCATTAATAAAACTCTTATTAAATATGAAATGGATAGTTTGAATTAATTTTATTTGTTTGAAAGGAGCATATTGTGAAAACTAAAAATGATATCAAAAAAAATTGTTACAAAGACGATGATATAGCAGTAATTGGTATTGGTTTTAAAATTGCAGGTACGGATAAGCTACAAGATTACTGGAATATTTTCGAAAACAATATTGATTGTATCAGAGACTTACCAGAAGAACGTAAAAATGACATTGAGGATTATGCCAAGATATACACTCAATTAGTAGGAAATAAAAGTAATAACTTTTCTTTTAATAAAGCTGGTTATTTAGACACTATTGATAAATTCGATCACGAGTTCTTTAAAATTGCTCCTCTAGAGGCTCAAGTAATGGATCCAATACAAAGGATTTTATTGGAAACAATTTATAATGCTTTTGATGATGCAGGTTATACAAAAGAAGAGCTTAAAGGGACAAAAACTGGTATTTACATTGGGTATACTCCAGGTTCAATGAAAGACAATTATTCAACAAATATTTTTTACAATAACCCTGAGTTAATTAAATATTCTAATGTCGGAAACATGCCATGTATAGTACCTTCTCGTGCTTCCTATGCCCTAAATTTAAACGGACCAACTATGGTTATTGATTCTGCTTGTTCATCATCACTAGTAGCAATTCATGATGCCTGCGTTAGCATCAAAACAGGTACATGTTCAATGGCTATTGCTGGTGGTATACGCCTTCACTCATTCCCTATTGCGTTTGATGATATGAACGTAGGTTTTGAGACAGATGATAATAAAACTCGTACATTTGATGACTCTGCAACGGGTGCGGCAATAGGTGAAGGTTCCGCGGTTATACTACTCAAATCGCTGAAAGAAGCTGAAAGAGATAAGGATAATATTTATGGTGTAATTAAAGGGTCTGCAGTTAATAACGATGGGACCTCTGCCAGTATAACTGCTCCAAATCCTGCAGCTCAGAAGCAGGTTCTGTTAGACGCTTTCAAAGATGCAGATATCACCCCTGATATGATTGATTATATTGAAACGCATGGTACAGCAACGGCCCTGGGGGATCCTATTGAGTTTCGTGGACTTTCAACTGCCTTTGGAAAAACAACTAGTGAAAAGCAATTTTGTGCTCTAAGCTCTTCTAAAAGTAATATAGGTCACCTTTATGAGGCAGCTGGGGTTGCATCTGTTATAAAAGCAATAGCAGCCATTAAAAACAAAAAAATTCCTGGCTCATGTCACTTTAACGTACCTAACTTAAAAATAGATTTTTGTGATTCTCCGTTCTATATTAATACTCAAACTAAAGAGTGGGAAAAAGAAGGCTTGAGAACTTGTGGTATAAGTGCATTTGGAATAAGTGGTACAAACAGCCATTTGGTGTTGCAAGAGTACAATAATGAAGAAGCTGAAAGTACTACCAATTTGGAAAATCTAGTTATAGGTTTATCAGCTAATTCAATGGAAAGTCTCGTGAAATTAATCAATAATTATAAAGAGTATCTGAGTGATTCAGAGGTATCAATTGACCTATTTGCTAGTAATGTTAATTTATATAGAAATCATTATCAAAAAAGGGTTTCAGTGGTTTTTTCTGATAAAAATGAACTAATAAACATTTTAATTCAACTTTCAAAATTAGATCAGTCCGAATGGAAAAATATAAGTGGAGTTTATTTTGATCCGAATGAATCTAAAGAAAAAATTGACTATGGAAACCTCCGCTTGATATTAAAAAACTATAATCAACATATAAAAGATGTAATGAACGGTCAACCTAACGGTAAATATAACGTAAAAAAAGATCTCAATAGAATTGCGGCTGACTACAGTAAAGGCGCAAAAGTCGATTGGAATGCTATGTATAAAGAAGTAAGGCCAAGACGAATTTCACTCCCTTATTACCCTTTTAAGCAAACTCGCTGTTGGCTTCCAAAAAATAATAAGGTAAGAGATATTCAGCTCAATAAGATTGAAGAGATAGATCTTAAAGACGAGAAAAACATTATTGATTCAGATTTCTATTATGAAAGAACATTTATTCAAGGTGATAATGTTGAAGTAGACACCAACTTAAGTCAGTGTTTATTAATTGAAGACCATTCTACTAATGATGATCTATTATTTAAAGAATTAGAAAAAAGTTTTCATAAAGTTAGTCGTTTAACATTCAATTATGATGAAGCTAAGATTAAAGGTCCAGAAAAATATTTTTCTGAAATATACAATTCCTTAGATTTGAGTGAGTTTTCCCATGTCGTGTTTGAAAGTGGAGATTTTAGTGAGGTTAATAGGGCAAGTGAGAATTATTTTTCAAAGCATAAGATACAGCTTTTAAGTTTAGTTGGCTTGTATCGAGAGATGGAAAATTATGATCATTCTATTAAAATTTCTCCATTAATTAACTCATGTTTTAAAGTATCTGAACAAGAAGAGTTTTTTGATTCGAATGGTGCAACTATTTTCGGCTTATCAAAATCATTTAACCGTATGTTTAAAAACATACATTCTTGCTGCATTGATTTGGATAAAAGAACCAAGCTATCAACTATCGTCAATGAAATATGTTCTAAAACTGATAAAGATATTATTGCTTATCGTGATAATAAAAGATTTTATGAAGGGCTCTCGGAGGTAGCAATTACTCACTTAGATAAAAAGCCTGAAATAAAAGATGGAGGAGTTTATGTAATAAGTGGCGGTCTTGGTGGAATTGGATTTGAAACTGCTTTGGAAATGACTAATAGAGCTAAAGATATAACTCTTATTCTTTTGGGACGAACAGGCTTAATGAATACATCAGGTAACGAAGTATCAGAAAAAACAGACAAATTAAATATTTTAAAAGAAAAGGCTAAAAACGTCCATTATTACTCTGTTGATATTGCGGATATAGATCTAGTATCCCCAATTATTCAGGAAGTGAGTAACACCTATGGGAGAATTAATGGTTTAATTCATGCAGCAGGAGTTAGTGGAGGCATTTCCTTTGATAGATTAAATGAAGAGTATTTAAATGATGTCATGAGACCTAAAATTCTTGGTACAAATGTTTTAGATCATGTAACAAGAGATCAAGATCTTGATTTCTTTGTAATGTTTTCTAGCATTTCAACTATTTTTAGTAGCTCAGATTTACCTGGATATGTAGCTGGGAATATTTACTTAGATAGCTATAGTAACTACCGTGAGAAAGAAACTAAAAGTAAAAGTATTACTATAAATTGGGCTACATGGTCAGAGACAGGTATGGCTGTCAGAGATAATTTTACTGTCGACACCTTATTTCAAACAATCAAAACCAGAGAAGCAATAAAAGCTTTATTTGATACTTTAAATGGTTCAAGTGGATCTGTGGTTATAGCGCAATTAAACTTGAAAGATAAAATTTCAATGTTATTAAAGTCTTATCCATTAAAGTTATCAAATAAAATTCAAAATGCGCTTGATGCTGAAATATCGGCAGGTAAAAGAAGTAATGCCTCTGACTTACCAAGAAAAAACAATCAATATGGTGAGATTGAAAGAGTAATAATCGAAGTTTGTTGTAAAAACCTAGGATATGAAGATATTAACATTCACCATAACTTTTTTGAGCTAGGAGCTAACTCTATCTTATTGTCTATCATTTTAAAAGATTTAGATGAGTATTATCCAGGCTTATTGCAAGTAACAGATTTGTTCTCCTACCCTTCGGTATCACTTTTAGCAGAACATATCAGTAACTTAACTCTCGTCAATAAAAAGGAAGAGATTAAAGCAACTGCTCAAAGTACGTCTTCACTTGAATCACAACCTATAGAAATTTGTGATAAAGATAACTCGGAAATGACAGTGAACAATTTTACTAAGTCAGAAAAAGAAAATTTGAATTCTACTGACTTGGAGGATTCTGTAGCAATTATTGGAGTAGGTTTAGATTTGCCTAATGCAAAAGATTTAGATAGCTATTGGGATATGCTTGTGAACGGTATGAATGCTGTAAAAGAAATTCCTAAAGAAAGATCAAAAGATATAACAAATCATTTACTTTGGCAAGGATATAGTAAAGATAAAATCAAGTATAGGAGAAGCGGTTATTTAGACGAGATAAATCAATTTGATAATTCCTTTTTCGGAATTTCACCTCGAGATGCATCTCTATTGGAACCCGTGCTAAGAAAATTCTTAGAGTGTACCTCTAATGCTATTGATGATTCGGGCTATGGAGCTGATGGTATAAAAGGAACAAATACAGGAGTTTTCTTGGGATATACAGCAAACCTTGGTAATTCATATAACAAATTAATGTATGAAGTAGATCCAAAACTTTTTTCTGCAGCCTTACCAATTGGTCAAGTAAGCATGACAGCAAGTAGAACAGCTTACAAATTTGACCTAAAAGGACCAAGCCTAGTAGTTGATACAGCATGCTCCTCGTCGCTAGTTGCATTGCATATGGCCTGTGAACAAATTAAATTTGGTAAATGTGATATGGCATTGGCAGGTGGCGCTTCTCTTATGGGAATACCTTTAGATGATGGTTCCGGTATTGGATTCGAATCACCAGAGGAAAAGACAAGAGCGTTTTCTGATAATTCGAGCGGATCAGCCATTGCAGAGGGAGTCGGAGTAGTATTATTAAAGTCACTGAAAAAAGCCCAAGCGGATGGCGACTCTATATATGCTGTTATTAAAGGGAGTGCGATTAATCAAGATGGTAGTTCGTTTGGTATTGCTGCTCCTAATTATCTGGCTCAATCGGAAGTTATAAAGAAAGCCTGGGACGATGCGGGGATTAGTGCTGAGGATATAAGCTATATAGAAGCACATGGCACAGGTACTCAACTCGGTGATCCAATAGAAATTAAAGGTATAACGACAGCTTTCGAATCAGTATCTAAAGATAAACAAATATGTGGTGTGGGGTCGGTAAAAACTAATATTGGACATGCAAATGAAGCTGCAGGTATGTGTGGATTATTTAAATGTATTTTATCTTTAAAGAATAAAATAATCCCTCCTACACTTAACTTCCAGGAACCTAATCCAAATATAGATTTTATCAATTCACCTTTATATGTAGTGGATAAACTCATGCCACTCCAGAGCAAAAAAGAAAAAGCTATTCTAGGTATTAGCGGGTTTGGTATGAGTGGGACTAACGCACATCTCATTATTGAGGAAGCTCCACCAGTGATTAGCGTTACTACATCTAGGGATGTAAAACCTAAGATCTTTACAATATCGGCAAACACAGAAAAAGCTTTATTTAAATTAATTGATCGTTATCGTGAATATCTCAATAAAGCTGATATCAATTTATATAACCTATCCGCAACTCTAAATGTGGGTAGACGCCATTATTCTAAACGAATAGCATTTACCTATAAAAACCAAAGCGACTTGATTAGAAAATTAGATGAATTGGCCAAATCAAATTCACTTGTGTCTTTAACGCAAGACTGGTATTTTAAAGGGGAATTTGCAGTTGTTCCTGAGAATAAAAAGGAAAAATTCAGTTATGAAATTACCCTTAATGAACAAAGAAAGTTAACTGAAGAGGCACAGGAACTTTACCAAAATCTAAAAGATAAAGAAATATCCCAAGTACTCCAATTGTACGTAATGGGTGCAGAAATTGATTGGAAGTTTATCTATAATGCACCTTATAGAAAATTAAATCTACCAACTTATCCTTATGACAAAAAAGCCTTCTGGTATAAACTTCCTAATAAGGAAGAAGCGCCTAATAATAGCACTGAAGATAATAAGGATTTGATTGAAAATAATAATAAAGTTCTGGATTCATATTTTTATTCAAAGAAGTGGGTTGAGCAAGAAATATTAGAAGCAAATGCGGTTGAAGCTAACGAAACTATTATGATAGTTCATAATGAGATAAGTAAAAATAATACCTTATTCTCTGATAAATTAAAACTTAGTGGATGTAGAGTTATTGATATATATCCATCTGTAGGATTTAAAGTAGTCAATGAAGATAGCTATCATGTAGGAACTCAAGTTGATGATTATCGAAAGCTTTTTACTGCTTTATCTAATGTTCAACTTCATAAAATTGTTCATTTTGCAGCATACCACGAGCCTACCATTTCAGAAGTAAAGGACCTAAATAAAGAATTGGATAACAGTTTCTTTATTGTTATCAATTTAACAAAAGGTTTAATGAAAGCACGAATAGATAACAACATTGAATATGTACTAATTGGGTGTAATGCTCAAAAAATAAGTGGAAGAGAGCCGCAACTCTACCCGATTAACTCAGTCAGTTTAAGTGTAGGCAGAGTAATAGAACAGGAATACCCAACTTTAAAATGTCGCGCAATAGATACCGATATGGAATCTTCAGTTGAGAGCTTGATAAAAGTAATATCCGGAGAAGTTGGTAATAATTACTTTGTAGGTATAAGAGATAATAAAAGCTATGTAGAAGAATTATACGAGAAGAGTATTTCTTCTCAAGATAATAATAGGATTGTACCTGGTGGTACTTATATTATTACAGGAGGTACATCCGGTATCGGGCTTAAAAATGCATTATTGTTTAGTAGAAAAGCTAAATGTAATTTAATACTCTTAAGTAGAAAAGGCTTCCCATCAAAATCAGAATGGAGGAAATTAGCTGATAGTAAAGAATACAGCCTGAGAATCAATGACTTAGAAGAGATTCTTGAAAATGGATGTAATGTAGAAGTTCATCAATGTGATATCTCTAACGAGAATGATGTTAAAGGGATGCTAGTCAATGTACGTAGTAAATATAATAAAGTGAATGGAGTTGTTCATTGCGCTGGTGTAATTGACCCCGGTTTTATAATTAGAAAGAGCAAAAGTAGTTATTTATCTGTATTTGCTCCTAAGATTATGGGGACGTTTATTTTAGACAAGTTAACAAAAGATGAAAGAGATTTTCTATTATTACATTCATCAAATGTAACCGATGTGGGTGAGCCGGGCCAAAGTTGTTATATCGGAGCAAATGCATTCTTGGATTCTTTTACTGACTATTCTAATCTATCAGGCAATAACACATTTACCGTAAACTGGGTAGCTTGGAAAGAAACTGGAATGGCTTATAATCAAGGTACTAATGTGGACACAACTACTAAAGCTATAACTACGGAAGAAGCTCTGGATTCTCTTTATCAATTAATATCGGGTAAGCCACAGAGAACAGTAATTGGTCAATTTAATGAAAAAGAGGATTTATTAGCAGCGGTTAAAGGTAGTAGGAATAGAATTACTCAAAAATTAATGGAAAAAATATACATTTTATCAAATAGACACAATTTTGGTGAAGTTAACAATCCACCCAAAGAGAAAATTCTTGTACCAGATAAAACGAAAGTCCAGAGTGAAGTCGTACCGAACGTAACTTTACTAGGAAGTACTGAAGGAGTATATACACCTATTGAAAAGCAAATCGGTAAAATTTATTGTGATCTATTAGAATATGATGAAGTTGATATCTATGAAGGTTTCTTTGAGATGGGTGGAGATTCCATTTTATTGACAGAAATGCATGAGATTATAGATCAGTTATACCCAGGTGTTGTTAAGGTGGCTGACCTCTTCGAATTTGATTCTATTCATAGTTTGGCAGAATATATTTCTTCAAACTTCCCAGAAGAGATAAGTGGAGAAGATCAGTTATCAGCAAATCTTGAACCCGAAGAGTTTACCTTAATAGGTAGGGTTGAGGATAATTATACTTCAGTCGAAAAACAGATAGGGCTTATTTATTGTAAATTATTGGAGTACGATGAATTGGATATTTACGAAGGTTTCTTTGAAATGGGCGGTGATTCCATTTTACTTACAGAAATGCATGAAGCTATTGAAAATATTTATCCTAACGTGGTGAAAGTAGCTGACCTTTTCGAATTTGATTCTATTCATAGTCTTTCCGAGTTTATTGAAAATGAAGTAGAAATTGTTGAAGATGTTCCAGACAAGGCGATAACTGAAGAAAAGAATAAAGAGGATCAAACTGAAGAAGAAATCTATTATGAAATGAGTGCTGCTCAAGAAAGAATCTATTATGATTACAGGCTTAATAAAGATAAATTAACTTATAATACTGGATTTGTCACAGACGAATCTAATAATACTTATGAGAATCTAGTTAAAAATGCGAATAAGTTTTTTGCAGAATTTGATATGTTTAGAACTAGCTTTGAGAGTACAGATAATGGAGTAATGCAACGCGTGAATCCTATTTCACC
This sequence comes from Alkalihalophilus pseudofirmus, assembly GCF_029094545.1. NCBI lineage: Bacteria > Bacillati > Bacillota > Bacilli > Caryophanales > Bacillaceae > Alkalihalophilus > Alkalihalophilus pseudofirmus. The sequence goes on from NZ_CP117836.1 coordinate 96,975, forward strand.
AATAGAAGTAAATTATGTAAAAGTTGAATCGTTAGAGGGGTTAGATTACAAAAAGTACCTTAAAGAATTCAAACTCAGTAAATATCCTTTATTTAACCTGACCTTTATTGAATCACCGACTGAAAAAGTTATGTTATTTGACGTTCACCATATTTTGTTGGATGGCTATTCAATTACTGTATTGCAGGAACATATGCATGCTTTTGGAAAGGGAGAAAAGCTTGAAAAACCGCTCTATCCATACTCGAAATATATTGAATTCGAAAGAGGTTTTTATGAATCAAAAGAATATACAAATATGAGAGATTATTGGTTAGAACAACTTTCAAACTTTGATTTCTCCAATCCATTTGCCATTCGGGAAGGGGCTATGGGCTCTGCACATTCAACTGTAATAATGGATAATAAATTAGCAGATAATCTTTTGGATTTTGCTAAGGAAAATGGTAGCACAATTTATAATTTGATGTTAAGTGCTTACAAAATTTCACTTTCTCAATTGACAGGGAAAAAAGATATTGCAGTTGTTACACCTACTTTAAATAGATATAAACCAGAGTTCAAAAATTGTGTAGGTGTTTTTACAAACTTAATACCTTTGAGGACAGAAGTGAATATGGACTCAAATCTACTAGAATTTATTGGTAATGTAACTAAAGTTACTAGGGAAGGACTAAAAAATCAATTCTATCAATTTAATCATTTAATGGACGATTTAAGACAATTTGAACCTAGCTTTCAGTACTATATGGATTTCGAAGACAAGTCATTAAAGAAGCATAGGGAGACAAAGGATATTCCGCACTCGGTCAATATACCAAAATTCTATATTGATTTAGAAATTAAGAATTTAAACAACTCTTTCTATGTAACTGCAGCTTATAAAGAAAAGTATGTTTCAGCTGAAGAGATTAAGTACCTTCTAGAATCCTTTTTTAAGATATTAGAACTATTCTTAGATAATTCTAATAAACACAAGACTGTTAAACAGATTACTGAAGAAATTCAGGTATTTAGCTAAATTAGATACTATTGGATAGAATGCAGGATTCATCCTGCATTCTATTATTAAAAACGATTTCTACTAAGTGAAATAAGGAGGTAAATTATGATTAGAGGAGGGATAAGATGCAAGATTCTTCATTATTAATCAATTTCGGTAGACTCTTTAAATTAGTTTTGAAAAACAATAAAAAATATGTTTTTACTTCTTTTTTATTTATTATAAGCTCTGCGACATTACCATTTATTAATATAATTTACTTTAGTTATTTATTTGATGCGATTATTTACAACTTTGATTTAGATTACATAATAAATATTACTATTTGGATGTTAGTAGCAAATTTAATTATGACTAATATTCAGATATTTACAAAAAGTTCTACAACTCTTCATTCGAAATGGCTACTAATACCACTTACTTCTATGTTTTGTAAAAAATCAATAGAAATGGATTATAGATTTACTGAGGATCAGAGTGTTATTGCAGAAATGGATAGAGCTAAATATGTTCTAGCAAATGGAGATAATTTAGAGCAGTATTTAGCAGCTGTTAATGGGGTATTTACTACTTTACTCCAATTTATCATAATCATTATTTTATCAGCTCTATTAAATCCTTATATTATTGTTTTAGTATTGTTAGTCTCAATATTAAATACTTACATTAGTGCTCGTGTTCGAAAGAAGAATTACGAACTTCATAAGGAATCGTTACCAGTTGATTATAAATGGCGCTATATTATTAAACTAGCAAGTGATTTAAAGTATGCAAAAGAGGTAAGGTTATTTAGTTTGAAAAATTTCATTACTAATAAAACAAAAGAAAATAGACAGGAGTTTTTTTCTTATATTGATAAGCAAAATAAGAATGAGCGAAATGGACTGTTATTGACAACTTTTACTGGTGTAATTCAAGAAATATTCGTTATTACTTTATTAGTGTTTCTAGTTATTTTCAAAGGATTAACTATTGGTAATTTTAACCTTTTATTAAATATAACAAGACAATTTAGTACTAGCTTTGTTAGCTTTTTCGATCATGTCATTAATATCTATACTATAAATAATTATTTGAGTGATTTTTTTGGATTTATTAATAGAAAGAGTGAATTGCGAAGTCAAGATCAGGACTTAATAATAGAGAATTTCGACGAACCAGGCAAGTTCGAATTTAAAGATGTCTCTTTTCATTATCCTGATAATCAGCGTCCTATCTTAAAAAATATTAATCTAACAATTGAGCCTGGAGAATCCCTGGTTATTGTCGGCGAGAACGGCGCAGGTAAAACCACTTTAATTAGCCTATTAATGAGGCTGTACGATGTTTCAAACGGTGCTATTCTTTATAATGGTATAGATATAAGAAAGTATAACTATGACAGTTACATGAAATTGATTGCCACTGTTTTTCAAGATTACAAAATTTTCGCTACCAGCTTATATGAAAATATTACATTCAAAGAAAACAATAATAATGATAATTACTTTAATACCTTACTAGATGAAAATAACTTATCAGCGAAAGTTCGCTCTTTATCTGAGAGAGAACAAACTGCTTTAACTAGGACGTTTGACTCGAGTGGGGTCGAACTTTCTGGTGGCCAATCACAAAGAGTTGCTTTTTGTAGAGCAATGTATAAACAATCTCCAATACTCATACTGGATGAACCAAGTGCTAGCTTGTCTCCTATTGCAGAAAACGACATGTATGTTCAATTTGCTAAAGTGATAAAGCGTAAAACAAGCATTTTTATCTCACACCGCTTAAGTAGTTCTTCAATTAGTGACAAGATCTGCGTTTTAGATAATGGACAAATAGTTGAGTACGGAACACACCAGGAGCTTATGAAAAATGAGGGGCTCTATAGGGAAATGTATGAGCTTCAATCCAAATATTATATTGAAGAAGCTTCATCAGTTTAGTTTGTATCTTGACCAATTTACATATTATGCGGAGGGATTTACTTGTTTATATATAATAGCTCTAAAGAGCTAATTGGCTATTTAATTAATATATTACGTTTATATAAACGAATATGGTCAATTAAAAAAGGGTACATTTTCAATAGTATCTTAATGGTTTTTTTTAGATCCATTCATCCTTTTAACAGTATTTTCTTTTTAAAAATCATTGTAGATGAGTTAACAGCTGAAGCTAGATTCGAATATGCGGCTTTCTATGCCATATTATTTTGTTTAATTGAATTGGTTATTCGTTCATTAAATTCAATTCTCTGGACATATGAACAGAAGAAAATCATTGAATTCAAAACAGAATTCATTAAAGAAATTAATTCTAAAACTATGTCCTTGCCTTACGAGAAGATGGAAGATTCAAAATTGCTTGACGATAAACAGAAAGCATTAGAAATTTTCTACCCAAGACAGGCTCACTTTATGGACTTGAAAAATACCTTAATCGACTCTAAACAACTAATAGCATTTATTGTTCAGCTATTAGGAGTTTTAGTAATAATGCTCACTCTTACACCATACGTGTTTCTTATTTTATTATCCACTTACTTTCTTAGTATTTTATTAAATACTATTGCCTCTAATAAGGAATTTAATGTATGGAGTAACTCATTAGTAAACATAGGGAGAAGGATTGGATATTTCCAAGAAATTTCAACCGATTATACCTATGCTAGGGAAATGAGAATTAACAAACTAGGTCAATGGGTTGTAGATAAAATATATTATTATTTTAATAATATGAAAAAAGATGTTACTAATTCAGTTAGAGTATTTACTTTAATAAGTATGGCAGCAAGCACATTGCAAATTATTGTTAATAGTTCAGTTTATTTTTATTTAGGTTACCTTGCTTATCAGTCTACTATCTCTTTATCAGAATTAATTGTATATGTTAACAGTTTAGGAGTTTTTATCCTTGCATTAACTGGTATAACAACCTGTATCATTTCATTACAAAAAGCAGGCATGCACCTTTCTACTTACTTTAATTACGTTAAGGAATTAACCACAAGTCCCGAATATTCAAACAACAGCTCGGGACTAATCAATAACGAAAGCTTCACTATAGAATTTGTACATGTTTGGTTTAAATATCCAAATCAAGATACTTATACTATTAGTAATTTGAATTTAAAAATAAGTAGTAATGAAAAATTAGCTATCGTAGGAGAAAATGGTGCAGGTAAAACAACTCTGATAAAACTTCTTTTAAGGCTTTATACCCCAACAAAAGGAAGTATATTTATTAACGGCGTTGATATAAAAGAGTTAGATATGGAAGAGTATACAAATCAAATATCGGCTATTTTTCAAGACTTTAATATAATCAACTTTTCACTTTTAGAAAATCTAGCTTTTGATAAAGATTTAAAAGAGGATTATTTAAGTGAAGTTCTCAATGACTTAGAAATTGGTAAGGTAATTAAAAATTTACCCCAAGGATTACATACGGAAATTGGCCGACTTTTTAATAAAGATGGCGTAGAATTGTCTGGTGGACAAAAGCAGAAAATTGCGATAGCTCGTGCCCTTCTTAAAAACTCAAACTTAATTATTTTAGATGAGCCGACTGCCATGCTTTCACCAAAAGCAGAATATGATATATATACAAATTTTTCACAATTAACTAAAGATAAAACGACTATATATATCTCTCATCGGATGTCTAGCTGTCGCTTTTGTGATCGAATTGTTGTTTTAGATAAGGGAGAAATAGTTGAACTAGGAAATCATACAGGATTAATGGATTTAAAAGGTGTATATTACAATTTATTTATAAAGCAGGCAGAATTTTACGAAAAAATTAGTGATGATGACATATCAAGTATTTCATAGACTCTTATTTTTGGAAGGAAGTCATATAATGAATAGAAATATAAAAACTGCTTGTTTGTTTGGAGGGCACGGTTCTCAATATAAAGGGATGGGAAGAGAATTCTATGAACAAAGTGAAGAGTGTCGCCAAATCTTTAATATAGGATCTTCTATATTAAAATATGATGTGGCAGAGTATTGTTTTTATGGAGTAAACGAGGATGCTATAGAGAAACCTTTTTATTCCCTAACAAGCCTTTTAGTTGTTGATCTTTGTGTATATACCATGGCTTTAAATAATAATTACAAGTTCAATGCACATGCAGGCTTTTCACTGGGGGAATATGCCGCATTAACCGCTTCCGGAGCTATATCGATACATCAATCTTTTGAATTATTAAAGGAACTATTATTAATCGCAGAATCTTTAGAGGATTCTAATAGTTATAGCATGAGTGTAGTTAATTTACCTCCTGAAATATGTGAAGACATTTGCTTGAAACTAAAAAATATAAATGAGAAAGTTGTGGTGTCAAATTACAATACACATAATCAGGTAACAGTAGCGGGTACTGTAAAAGGACTCGAACACTTTAAAAATCTCTCATATAAATATGGGGCAAAAATGATTCCCATTAATATTCATAGAGCTTTTCATACTGAATTTATGAATCCTTTGCAAAAGGATTTAAAGAAAGAGGTAGATAAATTCACTTTTGAGATCCCAAAAACTCCTTTGTATATGAACGCTTCAGGTAGGGAAGTGACTAGTTTAGATGAATTAAGGACAAATATAAGTTGTCACTTCACAACCCCTGTATTATGGTCACATTCGTTGATGAATATGTTCAATTCGGGTATTAGTAGATTCATAGAGTGCGGTAGCAGGGGGGTCTTATCACGAATGGTTAGGAATAATCTCGGCATTAAAAAAGAAGCTGCATATCATATTAGTTCCCGGTCATTAAAATTTGAAGAAATACAAATTTGAAAATTATAATTGAGGTGTTAGTATCTTGTCCTTAGAGGTTCAATTAGGCGCCATTCGTTTAGAATTTACTGACCAGAAATTATTTAACCTCCTATTGCGAAATATCTCTGAAGAAAAAAGAGCTAAAATCCTAAAAATTAGAAGGAAAGATGATCGAATGAGAGCGTTATTTGCAGATATATTAGTTCGTACAATGATATGTAAAAATAATCAATGCAAAAACGATCAAATTCACTTTGAATACAATTCATATGGTAAACCCTTTTTAACAGGAATTAGTGATATATATTTTAATGTGTCTCATTCTGCGGAATGGGTTGTTGTCGCCCTATCTACTGCTAGAGTTGGTATTGATATTGAAGAAATAAAAATGCTAGATTACAGATCAATTGCAGAACGGTATTTTTCAAATATAGAAGCTAAAGACATATTAAAGAAGAAGGATAATCAACAGTTAGAATACTTCTATATACTGTGGACTTTAAAAGAAAGTTTTGTAAAGAACAGTGGATGGGGCCTGTCAAAGCCATTAAATTCTTTTTCAATAACAATTAATAAAAAAAATGCGTATGTACTAAATGATAATGGTCAAATCTCTACTGAATATCATTTTTTGCATTGGCCAATTGACTCAGAACATTACTCATGTTCAATATGTGTAAAAGAAGATAGTAAGAGTATAAAACTATTTAAAACCATATTTACACAAAAAGAATTAGTGACTGATTTTAAACAGTACATTTGATCTCTAATAGTGTATCTCCTAGCTTAAGCTCAATCTAATTACAGTGTTAAATCCCTCATTGATATAACGAGAATAAACCTACTGCTTTATTTAGTAGGTTTATTTTTTTACATGTTAAATTTAAACTTTTCTTACAGAGCATCACATCTAACTTACTTCATTGTAAGGGAGTATGAAAATGAGTACTCTTTTGGAAGGTGTAAACCGCTAAAAGAAACTTTTAAAGATTTAAATTACAACTAGGATAGCAAAAGACCACTATTACGGCTGGTAAAATAGCCGCTCCGAATACAATCCTGCTGCAACTACAAAAAGACTTAGATATTCCCCCAAATTAAATAAGATCCTTTATAACGTTTACAATAATCATCAGAACAAACATGAGAGCAGAAGCTGGCACAATAGATTTTTTTGGCATCTTTTCCTTGTCAAAGTAATGCGTCAATAATACAATACCCAATGCAATAAATAATAGCATTGTGTACTGAGTCACCCTATTCATCCTTTCTTTTGCTAATACTATGTGACCCATCTGGTTTGAGTGTAAATAAGAGTGGTTTGCTGTCTCGCCAATCATCAGGGTCTTTGCTCAGATAAAGCAATACTTCTTTTGTACCGCTGGTTGGTACAGGTGTGCCGGTGATGTAGCCCCAATACGGGATCTTTTCTTGTAAAGCATACCCTCCAACACTTGCAATTACTGTCCCAGCACGTGAAGAATTAAAGGTTTTACCGGCTTTATCAAAGAGTTTATTCACTCCAGGAATTTTAGAAGCGGTTCGGCCCAACATATAAGCTCCATAAACCGTGGTAGTCGCTTGAGCTGTTAACCCAACATAATAATTCACGGTTCCTTGCTGAGCATTTTGAGGGTAATAATAATAATCAGGATTATCCTTGAAAATGATAAGTTGGTCATCAACAATTTCATATCTTACTGAAACGCCATCTACTGTTACACTTGAAGGCTCTTTACCCAGATAAGCCGCCGCATCAAAACTTTCCCCTTTAGTTATAGCCATTTTTCCATTATCACTTCCCCATTTAATCTCCCCATTTCTCCATACTTCCTTACCATCTTTATTCGTCGGAGTGGGTGTCGCATTTAGCTGAGTGTAATAAGCTAATGGATTATGCCATTTGTCAAAAGTCACAGGCGACTTTGAAAGGAACAAAGAATTATGTGTGAATGGGTTTGATTGTCTATGCCTGCTAGCTAACGATGAATTTAACAATAACGAGGCGGGGGAGAAATATAGGGCTATGGCGTTAAAAGTAGCTTGCCCCTTAGAAACTTGATACGCTGACTGGATCTCTTATAAATAATTATTCATGAGAGCAAGGTCTGCTTCAAGAGTATTTAGACTTGTTGTGGTCTGATAATCTAATTCATTTAGCTGTTCAACCGTTTCTTTAGCTTGTTTTTTGCTTCTACGATATCCTGCTGTACGTTTCCATCCGATAAAGGCGATAAATAACCAGGTCAGATAATGATTGCATCACTTTATTCGTGGATGACGTCAGCTGAGAAGTGGCTTGCTCTAGTTGGGCTAAACCATTATGCTAGGCATCTATCTTCTTTTAAAAAATGTGATACATATACCTTCTACTAAGTGTCCATAATATTTTTCAAATTGAGTAAAAATTAAAATTTGGATAAAGTATAAGGGTAAGTTTTCTTACTGCATTTTGTTTTGGTTAGAAGGGTCAATAGAGGTATATGAAAGGGCTTGTAAAGGATTCTTAAATAAGAATCTAAATATTTATTATACTCATAAAGAAAACTAATAAATGGAACAAATTAAGTAAAGGAGTTAACAATGGCTCAAATTCTTATTGTAGATGACGATAAACATATCAGAAACCTTATAAGCAAATATTTAGGCGGAGAGGGCTATTCAGTTAAACAGGCTGGTAATGGAATAGAGGCCCTTGAGGAACTTGAGAAAAATGATTATTCCTTAGTAGTGGTTGATATAATGATGCCTGAAATGGACGGTTATGAACTTACGAAAAAAATAAGAAAACACTATCAACTTCCAATACTTATGCTCACAGCCAAGTCACAGATACAAGATAAAGAAACAGGATTTTCATTAGGAACGGATGATTATCTGGTAAAGCCATTTGAATTAAAGGAACTTCTATTTCGAATAAAGGCTTTACTGCGGCGTTACCACCAAGTTGCAGAAATGACCATCAAGATACACTCAGTCGTTATTAATAAAGCAGCCTACGAAGTTAATATTAATGGTAGTACAATCTTGTTACCCTTGAAAGAATTTGAACTGCTTTATTATTTAGCTTCGAATGCAAACCGAGTGTTATCGAGAGAACAATTGATTCAACATGTGTGGGGGAGTCAATATGACGGAAGTGATCGAACCGTCGATGTACATATTAAACGGCTAAGGGAACGCTTTACCAAAATAACAGATGATTTCTCAATAAAAACAATTCGAGGGGTTGGTTACGTGTTAGAGGTAAAAAAATAATGAGATCTTTATATTCTACATTTGTAATAGCGACATTAGTTGTAATGTCTGTTAGTGCGCTATTGGCATTTATGTTATCCAACGCTTATTACCAACACTTTCTCAAGCAACAAAATGATGAAAAATACACAAATATAACAATGGAAATCACAGAATATATTGAGGGTCAAGAAGCAATAGACTTACATGAACATCTTAAGTTCATATCTAATATTGGGTACCAGCTTAAACTCATTGGAGAAGATGGCACCACCTCCTCTTATGGGAAACCCTTTCGCACCCCATATATAGATGGTGCGATTATTGAAAGTGTATTAAGCGGGGAAGTTTATCATGGGATTGCGAACTTCCCGAGAGAGACCTTTGTAACAGGTTTTTTTGCGAATGAATTAGAAAACAGTATAGGTGTAACCTTCGAGCATAATAGGACTAATTATGCTCTATTTCTCAGACCGGATATTACCTTGCATTTTCATGAAATGAGATTGTTATTTGCTTGGTTACTAGGGCTAACGATCATTTTTAGTTTGATTTTTGAGCTAATATTGGCAAAACATCTTATTAAACCATTAACTGAATTAAACGAAGCAACGAAAAAAATTAAAAAGGGTGAATATGCATTCTCCTTTGACTTTCACAGAAAGGATGAAATTGGAGAGCTGGCATCCAGCTTTCACGATATGTCCAATCAGTTAGTCGAACTGGATAATATGAGAAATGAGTTTATCTCTAACATTTCACATGATATACAGTCTCCTCTTTCAAATATCAATGGTTACACGGAACTATTACAGAATGATGGATTGACGAACGGGCAAAAAGGAGAATATCTCTCCATCATAAGAGAAGAATCAGATCGATTATCCAGTTTAACCTCGCAGCTTTTACTGTTATCTTCTATAAATCAAATAAAAAAATTAAGGAAAAAAGAAAAGTTTTCTATAGCAGATCAAATAAGGTCTTTAATAATAAAATACAAGTGGAGGATAATGGATAAAGATATAACGATTGAATATACTCTCCCTGATGTTATTTATTCAGGTGATCCGGCCCTACTTTTAAGTGTATGGGACAACTTATTAAGCAATGCAGTTAAGTATAATAAAAGTGGAGGAAGTATTTCTATAGATATAAAGGAAGAGCAGAATTACATAAACATCATTTTCCGGGATAGTGGTGTAGGAATATCATCAACGCATCAAAAAAGTATTTTTGAACGATTTTATCGAGTGGATGCTTCTAGAACAAAAGAAATAAACGGAACAGGACTTGGACTGGCCATAGTGGAAAAAGTCGTTGCATTACATGGAGGAAGTGTTCTTGTTGATAGTGAAAAAGATGTAGGTTCAACGTTTATAATAAGACTTCCACTGACAAAAGTGTAATATTCTATTCATCTTCCATTCATATTTTCTGAGTAAAATTCGATATGAGATATGCTGGAAGGTGGAGATAATTAAATGAAATATACGAAAATATTACTTGTAACATCGGCTATTTTCGGCTTAATGGGTGCTATATTAGGTGCTCATATGGCTGGGTCAGGCTCATATTCGTACCGACCAGTTCATGCCCATATTTTAGTATTAGGATGGGTTACATTATTCTGCTGGGCAATATTCTATAAGGTGTTTAAACCAAAAAACAAGGTGCTTATATTCTGGCATGTTTGGTCAGCAATAATAGGATCTATTGGTTTATCATTAGGAATGTGGTTTTATTTCCTAAACCCATTTTCTTTACCGAATAGTATTAATTTAGTCTTCTATATTGTTGGTGGAATGGCTGTTGTAATTAGTTTTATACTCTTCCTTATCCTAGCCCTTATTCAAGATACATGCTGAGAGCATTTAAATTTTATAATGGTAACAAAATTAAAAGCCGTTTATCGCTTAAATGATAAATGGCTTTTTAATTTACTTAATAAAAAAATCAACTTTTCCAACTGTAACATGTTATTCATCTTCCATTCACATTGCCACTCTATGATCTAAATGTATCGAATAAGGTGATGTATTTTTTGATCATATTTAAAAGAGAAGGGTGATAAAGATGAAAAAAATGGTGCAGATAATATCAAAAATAATAACAAGTAAATGGGGAGCGAAAGGGATAATAGCAGGCTGGATTGCAATTGTCATCATCCTAACCTTAGTTGCCCCTCCTGCAAGTGAACATGCTAAGAGTGTTCCGGTTTCTGGATTGCCTGAAACTGCTCAGTCTGTTATTGGTAATCAGTTAGAATCAAAGTTTTACGATGAACAAGAGGGAACTCCAGCATTGTTTGTCTATACAAATGAGGGGAAATTTGGAAGGGACGAGTTAGATAGTGTTGAGAGATTTACTGAACAAGTTCAAGAGCTAGGCTGGCCAGAAGTAGAAGCCATACTCCCTTTTGAACATGTTCCAGAAGAAGCACAGTCTATTTTTCTCTCAGAAGATGAATCGACACTCGTGATTCCATTATTTCTAGTGAATGGCTTGGAAAGCTCTGAAATGAGCGAGACATTATCAAAACTTGAGAAATTATCAAACGAGTTATTAGGAAGTACAGATATTACGTTATATGTTTCTGGCCCTGCAGGGATTGCAGCAGACGCTACTGGAATATTTGCGAATGCAAATATAACGTTAATATTTATCAGTATAGTGTTAATTTTTGTCTTGTTAATTGTCATTTATCGTTCTCCTGTATTGGCCCTACTCCCACTTATTGCTGCAGGTATTGTATACCAGGTTGTAGATCGTACACTAGGGTTGGCTGGACAAGCGGGTATGGAAATCGAAGCACAGTCTTTATCAATTATGTCTATATTACTATTCGCGGCCATAACTGATTACGCATTGTTTTTAACTTCAAGGTTTCGTGAAGAACTGCAATTACAAGAAAATAAATTTATTGCCATGCAAAAGACGGTAAAAGGAGTTGGAATTGCAATATTCTTTAGCGGTGCCACTATCATTGGAGCACTAATTGTCTTATTTCTGGCAACGTTCCAAGTATATCGCAATTTCGCACCAGTATTCACTATTGCAATGGTCATTATTTTATTAGCCGGTATCACTTTATTACCCGCAATGTACCTTCTTGCAGGAAGAAAAGCATTTTGGCCTTTTATTCCTAAAGTTGAGAAAAGTAATTCTGCTTCATTAAAAATTTGGGACCGTATCTCAAAAAAAGTAACAAAGAAACCCCTAGTTAGCGGATTAGCTGTACTTGTTCTGTTTCTTATTATGCTAGCTAATGTTACCCAAGTGAATTTTTCGTTTAATTTAATTAAGTCCTTTCCAGAAGATATGCCATCCCGAATAGGTATCGAGTTACTGAATGAAGGATTTCTTCCAGGTGAATTCACACCGACAACTGCTATTATCGATGCACGCAACACAGACTTCGTCACGACCGAAAGAATAGAAAAATTACAAGCTATTATAGCAGACCAGCATGGTGTAAGAGAGGTGGATGAGATAGAGGTTTCAGAGGAGAATGAGAAGATAGTAAAATTTGATTTATGGTTTGAAAATGATCCTTATCATATAAATACCTTAAATCAATTAGAGGCTATTTTAAATAAACAGCAAGAATTTTTGACTCAAGTAGATATACCCTCAGCAAACATGTACTTTATCGGAGAAACCGCAGAACAAGTCGATATAAAGAATGTGAATGAACGGGATCTATGGGTTCTTCTGCCACTCATCACATTAGTCATTACGTTACTATTATTTTGGCAAACAAAATCTGTAATTGCACCGTTATATATGGTATTTACTATACTTCTTTCATATGGAGCATCATTAGGGATTAGCTATTGGATATTTCAAAACCTATTAGGTCATGAAGCAATAAGTTATCGAATCCCTCTGTATACATTTGTATTTTCAGTTGCACTAGGTGTTGATTACTCGATCATGTTAGTCACAAGGATTCAAGAAGAAATGCGTCAGCACTCTGTAAAAAAATCTGTTCAACTGGCTATTAAACATACTGGGGGGGTCATCTCTTCGGCAGGTTTAATTCTGGCTGCTACATTTGCTGTACTTATGACCCAGCCATTATTGGAACTATATATGTTCGGGTTTACGGTAGCATTAGGGGTTCTCCTAGATACATTTTTTGTGCGGACAATACTTGTACCTGCAATTATCATTAAATTGGATAAATATAGTTTTTAGTAATTCTAAAATAGAGGTGTGTAAAATGGAAGGATGTAAAGAAAAATTGCTGGAGAATAAAATTATCTCTATAACGGCGTCCATTTTTAACAATCTTGAAAATAGGAGACTCCTACAAATAGGAAGTTGTGAGGTTAGTTGTAAGATAGTTAAGCACTTCATAGAATTGGGGTGTTTAAAGGAAAACATAATTATACTAGATAATCAAAACAATCCCCTGAAGGATTACGAGTATAATATCTTAAAATCCGATATAATTGTACTCGCATCTACTGCTTTCAATTACTATATCACTAATAGCCATTTAGAAAATATTGTAATCGAAAGAAAAAAACAGAACTTACTTATTTTCGATGTTTTACACCATAAAAGCATCGAAGTAAGATTATCTAAAGTGAAAGATATATTTTATTTTCATTTCTCGCTCTAAGCCAATAATAAGGTTGTTAAGATCTTATTTGTTGATAAAGAGAAGGGGGATCCTATCTATTACCCCTTCTTTGAAATTGATTTTAACTACATGAAAAAAACAGCTCCTGATATTCTTTTGAAACAGGTGAGGGTATTCCGCGATTAATAAGATGCAGTAATGTATAAACGCACTAGTTTTTTCCTAAACAGCCTGCGCGAAGTAACTATCTTTATAGTAGTTTTTTAATACTACTTCTTCGTTTCATACTCACCAACAATCATGCAAGGCTGAATGAAATGAGGAACTACAGAAATATAAATGAATATACGTGGCAAGGGGTTTAACAAGGAAAGAATGAATGCTTAATCTACCTAATTCTTTCCGCTTTTTCATACAGTTCCCGTTCCTCTAACTCTTTTAGTAGAAGTGAAAGAAAATTTGAATCAAGGTTTAAACTACAGGCTTTATAATAGGCATCTAGTAAAAAGTCATCGTCTAGGTAATTTAACATTTCTCTCTCCTGCTTTTTTGGACATTTAGGATTTTAAATATATTTTACATAAGTTAACATCTATAGTAAACGCTTTCAATTAAATATACTAATAAAACTTTTCGACAAAGAATGCTATAAACTATAGATATTAAAAAACTGAAAATTTTAAATATTTAATGTCTTTCATTTCTGAAAGTACGCTCTTTTCTTGGTTTCTTAGTAATAGGGGGATTTTCGAACTTCCCAAAGAGAAAATAATCAAAAAAATTATTGACAATTTAAAAAATATATTCTTATAATATAAGCAACCAAATGGAATTAATTTGATGGTTGAATTATATGAATCTGTGTGGACGAGGAAAGTAGATGATGGAAAACGTTTCAGAGAGCTGCCCCTAGGCTGTGAGGGCGGTAACGATCGAATCATTGAAAATCACCTCAGAGCAGCCACTTGCGAAAGGGTAACTGAGTAGAGAGTGGCGGAATCGTCTCCGATAAAAGGACGGGAGTCTGATAGGACTTACAGAGCTTATATTTTCGTGAGAAGTATAAGGAAGCTGAGTGGTAACGCGAATCTCTCGCCTCAGCAATCAAAGCTACGCTTATGTAGTAATTGATTGCCGGGGTGGGGGGTTTTTTTTTGAATTTAGACCTCTTGTAAATTTGAAAATTCAGCGCAAGTGAATCTCAATAAAAAATGAATATAATAAAGCGAGGACGAGGAAAGTAGATGATGGAGAACGTTTCAGAGAGCTGCCCCTAGGCTGTGAGGGCGGTAACGATCGAATCATTGAAAATCACCTTAGAGCTATGCTTGCGAAAGGGTAACTGAGTAATGAGCAACGGAATCGTCTCCGATAAAAGGACGGGAGTCTGGTAGGACTTACAGAGCTTATGTTTCGTGAGAAATATAAGGAATCTGAGTGGTAACGCGAATCTCTCGCCTCAGCAATTAAAGCTACGCTTATGTAGGAATTGATTGCTGAGACGAGGGATTTTCGTGTTTTATGTACTGAATATTATGAAATTATTTGATCTCAGCAATTGATCTCAAGGTTGCTTTGAATAAAAAAATAACAGGGAGTGAGTAAGATGAAAGAACAATACATCTATATGAATGGGGAATTGGTAGAAAAAAAAGAAGCGGTGGTATCAGTTTATGATCATGGGTTTTTATACGGAGATGGGGTTTTCGAAGGTATCCGATGTTATGGAGGAAATGTTTTTTGCTTAGAGGAGCATTTAAAACGTTTATATGAATCCGCTAAATCAATTTTACTAACTATCCCAATGACAGTGGAGGCAATGGAAGAAGCTGTGTTACAGACGTTGCAAAAAAATGAGTATGAAGATGCATATATTAGGTTAATTGTTTAGCGCGGAGAAGGGAATTTGGGTCTGGACCCGAGTTTTTGTGAAAAACCGAGTGTCATCATTATTGCTGAGCAGTTGAAGCTGTTTCCCAAAACTTTTTATGATAATGGTCTTAGTATTGTATCAGTTGCAACACGTCGCAATATGCGGGATGCACTTGACTCCCGTATCAAATCTTTGAACTATTTAAATAATGTGCTTGTGAAAATTGAAGCGGCACAAGCAGGTGTATTAGAAGCATTGGTCCTCAATCAGCAGGGGTATGTTTGTGAAGGATCAGGAGACAACGTATTTATTGTCAAAGCTGGAAAGGTTATAACCCCTCCAGCTTATGTTGGGGCCCTAGAGGGAATTACGCGAAATATTGTCATTGAGCTATGTGAAGAATTAAGTATTCCTTGTGTAGAAAAGCCATTCACACGTCACGATGTATACGTGGCAGATGAAGTCTTTTTAAGCGGAACAGCTGCTGAACTGATTCCAGTAGTTAAGGTGGATGCAAGAGAAATTGGAAATGGGAAGCCCGGAGATTTAACCAACCTGTTAATAAAGAGGTTTCGAAACCTTACACAAGAAAAAGGAGTACGTGTTCCAAAATTAGTGGAACATTTCGCTTAAATAACAACTGAAAGGAGAGACGAAAATGGAGGTACAACATGCTTCTGGTAATGACAAGCATCATACAAAGATAGGGAAGGTAACAGGTGCTGAACATGTTATTAAAAGTTTAGAAGAGTTAGGTGTTACAACAGTATTCGGTTACCCTGGAGGGGCTATTTTACCTATTTATGATGCGCTATATGGTAGTAATCTCCATCATATTTTAACGCGTCATGAACAAGCGGCCATTCATGCTGCGGAGGGGTATGCAAGAGCCTCTGGGAAGGTGGGAGTTGTATTTGCCACGTCCGGTCCTGGAGCTACTAACTTAGTAACTGGTTTAGCAGATGCTCATATGGATTCAGTTCCATTAATTGTTATTACAGGTCAAGTGGCTAAGTCACTCATTGGGAGGGATGGATTTCAAGAAGCAGATGTGGTGGGAATTACGCTGCCAGTAACGAAACATAATTATCAAGTTAGAGATGTAAATAAGCTGTCTCGTGTAATGAAGGAAGCATATTATATTGCCCAAAGCGGCCGGCCAGGACCAGTATTAATTGATATCCCAAAGGACGTCCAAAGCGGGGTTGTAACAAGACTTTTCAATGAAGAATTATTAATCCCCGGATATAAACCGAATCTTGAGCCTGACAGTAAAGAGATAGAAGAGGTAGCAAGTGCTATTTCAAAAGCCAAACGGCCGCTACTATACATTGGGGGAGGTATTATTCAATCGGGGGCATCGGAAGATTTACAAGCATTCGCGAGGCAAAACCAAATCCCTATTGTTTCCACTTTAATGGGGCTGGGTGCTTACCCTCCTGACGATCCATTCTACTTAGGGATGTTAGGGATGCATGGTACCTATAGTGCAAATATGGCAGTAACAGAGTGTGATTTACTTCTTGCTTTTGGTGTTCGGTTTGATGATCGAGTAACTGGCAAGCTTGAGCTGTTTTCTCCTCATTCGAAGAAGATTCATATTGACATTGATCCAGCCGAATTACATAAAAATGTGGCTGTTGATTATCCCATTCAATCAGATGTGAAAATAGCTATACAAAGGTTATTGGAAAGGCCTATACGTTGTAATACCGATGTATGGATAAGAGAGATTAGAGCATGGCAAGAGGAGTACCCACTTTCGTATCAAAAGCAGATATCTAAATTAAAGCCACAATTTGTAATTGAGCTAGTAAGCAAGTTAACGAATGGTGAAGCGATCGTTACCACAGAAGTAGGTCAGCATCAAATGTGGACGGCTCTTTTCTATAAAGCGAAGACCCCGCGAACATTTATTACATCCGGCGGGTTAGGAACCATGGGTTTTGGTTTTCCAGCAGCCATTGGGGCCCAAATAGCTGCTGAAAATAACTTGGTTATCTGTATGGCAGGTGATGCATCCTTTCAAATGAATATTCAGGAATTGCAAACAATTTCTGAAAATAATATCCCTGTTAAAGTTTTTATTATCAATAACCATTACCTCGGTATGGTAAGACAATGGCAAGAAATGTTCTATGACAATCGATTATCAGAATCGAAAATTGGATCACCCGATTTTGTTAAAGTCGCGGAGGCGTATGGAGTAAAAGGGTTACGTGCTACAACCCCAGATGAAGCAAGACAAGCCATACAAGAAGCATTTCGCCACAAAGGTCCAGTTGTGGTCGATTTTCATGTCACAGAGGAAGAAAATGTATTTCCGATGGTTCCTCCCAATAAAGGAAATCACGAAATGGTTATGAAGAGGTGGGAAGATTGAATCAAACTTTTTCATTAATAGTAACTAATGATCCAGGAGTTTTATTACGGGTATGTGGGGCTTTTGCACGGCGTGGATATAATATTACTTCTTTAACTTTAAAAGAAAGAGATACGACAGGATCTTCCCAGATAGAAATCGCGGCTGTGTGTACCGAAGGGGAAGCAGTCTTGCTCGTTCGACAGTTGAACAAATTAATCGATGTGTGGCAAGTAAAGAAATTATAGGGAGTGGAAATAAAGATGAAAACGTATTATGAACTAGATGCAAATTTGGAAGTGTTAGAAGGGAAAACCGTAGCGGTAATTGGTTATGGTTCACAAGGGCATGCCCAAGCCCAAAATTTACGAGATTCAGGTATTCGTGTAGTAGTTGGAGTGCGCAAAGGGAATTCATTTAAACAAGCGGAAAGAGATGGATTTAAAGTAATGTCAATTGAAAGGGCGGTCCAAGTAGCTGATGTTATCCAAGTATTACTTCCAGATGAACAGCAGGCAAAAGTATTTCACAACGAAATGGAACCGAATTTAAAAAAAGGACAAATGTTGCTTTTTTCTCACGGATTTAATGTTCACTTTGGACAAATTCAGCCCCCAAAGTATGTCGATGTAGCGATGGTTGCACCGAAAAGTCCTGGTCATCTTGTCCGTCGTGTATATCAGGAGGGGAATGGTGTTCCCGCTTTAGTCGCTATCCATCAAAATACGACTGGAGATGGACTAAATGTGGCACTTGCTTATGCGAAAGGTATCGGCTGTACACGTGCTGGTGTTATTGAAACATCATTCCAAGAAGAGACGGAAACTGATTTATTCGGTGAGCAGGCAGTACTTTGTGGCGGCGTCACAGCACTTGTGAAAGCCGGTTTTGAAACGTTGACCGAAGAAGGGTATCGTCCTGAAATTGCTTACTTTGAATGTTTGCATGAGTTGAAGCTGATTGTTGACTTAATGTATGAAGGTGGTTTAACAGCTATGCGTCATTCTATATCCGATACTGCAGAGTTCGGTGATTATGTAACAGGCTCAAGAATTGTTACGGATGAAACGAAAAATGAAATGAAAAAAATACTACGGGAAATTCAACAAGGGGAATTTGCGAAAAAGTGGATCTTAGAAAATCAGGCAGGTCGTCCAACCTATTATGCTGTGAAAAAAGCAGAACAAAACCACCAACTTGAAGAGGTAGGATCCCAATTACGTGAGATGATGACTTGGATTGAGCGTCCATCAAAATAATTTAGTTGCAGAGCCCCTGCAACTATTTAACTAATGAAGAATTAGAGATTCGAATATTGAGAGGAAGTTGATTAGAAGAGAAGTAACAAGATAAAAAAGGGTATTGATAGGGCACCTCACCGTAGTTTGTTGAAGGCGACTGGACTAAAGGATGAAGATTTTGATAAACCATTCGTAGCTATTTGTAATTCTTTTGTGGAAATTATTCCTGGACATATGCATCTAAATGAATTCGGTCGTCTTGTGAAGGAAGCTGTTCGCGAGGCGGGCATGGTTCCATTTGAGTTCAATACGATTGGGGTGGATGATGGTATTGCGATGGGGCACATCGGTATGCGTTATTCACTTCCAAGCAGAGAGATCATTGCCGATTCTGTAGAAACAGTGGTAAATGCACACTGGTTTGATGGAATGATTTGTATTCCAAACTGTGACAAAATCACACCAGGCATGATGATGGCAGCAATGCGAGTCAATATTCCTACTGTTTTTGTTTCGGGAGGTCCGATGGCTGCTGGGAAAACTTCAACAGGGGAGGTCGTTGATTTAAGTTCTGTTTTTGAAGGTGTTGGAGCCTATCAATCGGGCAAAATTTCAGAAGATGAGTTAAAGGATATTGAAGATCATGGATGTCCGTCTTGTGGTTCATGCTCTGGAATGTTCACAGCAAATTCTATGAATTGTTTATGTGAAGTATTAGGTATTGCATTCCCCGGAAATGGAAGTATTTTAGCAACTGACCCGAGGAGGAAAAATTTAATTAAACAAGCTGCAGAAAAGTTGAAATTGTTAATTGAACAGGATATTAAGCCACGTGATATTGTCACAAATGAAGCAATTGATGATGCGTTCGCGTTAGATATGGCGATGGGAGGGTCCACAAATACAATACTCCATATATTAGCAGTTGCTCATAAAGCGGGACTCGATTATGAATTGGACCGAATTGATGAGATTTCCCGCTACGTTCCGCATTTATGCAAGATGAGCCCAGCTTCTAACTGGCATATGGAAGATATTGACCGAGCAGGAGGAATAAGTGCGATCCTGAAAGAGTTAAGTAGAAAAGAAGGGGTACTTCATCTAGATCGCATTACGGTTACAGGTCGTACGTTAAGGGAAAATATCGCCGATGCAGAGATCAAAGATAAAGAGGTGATTCATACACTCGAAAACCCGCATAGCAAAGAAGGGGGTCTTCGCATCTTGAAGGGAAACCTCGCTAGGGACGGCGCAGTTATTAAAAGTGGTGCGACGGAAGTGAAGCAATTTGAAGGACCATGTGTTATTTTTCATTCTCAAGAAGAGGCGCTTGCCGGCATTATGCTTGGTAAAGTAAAAAAAGGTGATGTAGTAGTAATTCGTTACGAGGGCCCACGAGGAGGTCCAGGTATGCCAGAAATGTTGGCACCGACCTCTGCAATTGCAGGTATGGGATTAGATGCTGATGTTGCGCTCTTGACTGACGGACGCTTCTCCGGAGCATCACGAGGAATTTCAGTTGGACATATTTCCCCTGAAGCTGCTGCAGGAGGAGAAATAGCGTTTTTACAACAAGGGGATATTGTAAATATTGATGTGGAAGAGCGTCTTCTTGAAGTGAAGGTTAGTGATAAAGAATTAGAAAAGCGTCGACAACACTGGAAAAAAATAAGTTTGAAAGTGAAAACAGGATGGCTCGGGCGTTATTCACAAATGGTAACATCAGCAAATACAGGTGCTATACTGAAAATGCCTACTTTTGATTGAACCTAATACATGAAAGAGAAGGGATATGAGAGTTCAGTTGGTAAACTAACATAAATATATGAGTGCCCAGTTTAGAAATTAGGTAGTATTATAATTATTAATAAAAGCTTAGTTATATTTTATGATTATTAAAGGATTTGAAAAACAACGGGTGCTTTAATAGGATAAGCAAAATGAGGAAGTCGGTTCTTAAAGAATCGACTTGTATTTCAACGTAAATTGGCATTAAAATAAGTGCAAAACATCTAAAGTGTTAAAAATTGGTTTATTCAAGGTGAAAAAAACCTAATAGTATACTTTGTATAACTTTTAGGAGATTCTTATGAAACATTCAACGAAAGTATTATTGAAATGTTATCTTAGTTAGAAGGGATGATAAAAGGACATTCGTTGGATGAGGAAGCGTTGGAAGGTTTAGATCATCTTCAAAGCACCTTTTTAACATTAGCAAGGTCTTTGAACGTCCTGATCAAGAAGGCTTTGAACTTCAATTTTTATATAAGCACCTAGATCCGTTTAATAATAATTTAAGCGAATTATAATAGGGCTCCTTAACTTATCTAGTCTTTCCTTAATGATATGATAGAGGTCACAATTCCTTTTACCTTTCCTTTTACCTTGCATTTAATTGTATAAATTATAAATTCTATTTATAGTTACTTTTAATACAAATAACACTACACTCTATTAACTAAAAGTACTTGAAAATAATAGATGAAGAGTGTTATTAGCACGAAGAGGTATTCCTTGGTGCGCTTTAGGCTTTAGGGAATTACCCTTTTTCCATTATTATCTATAATTTAAAAAGGGGCGGTTCAATGAAAAGGTCATTAGAAGTTAGAGCAAAATCAAATTTAATACATGAATCTAGAAACAAAAGTAAAGAAGTAATATGGGTCTCACATGAACGGCATAAGACTTTTAAAATTAAAAATGAAAATGGTCTCTATATTCTAACAGTGATAAAAATAAAAGGTTGTCTGACGTTCTTTTTTTCCACTTTAGGAGAAGCAAAAGAATTCGCGGAATTCAAATTTAATGTTAAGGGCTCGTTTAAAAAGATAAAAGAATAAATATTAATTGACATCTCGCTATATAATATAGGTCACCCATCCTATTTATTAGGAAAGCATTTTGCAAAAATATCTTGGGACATGCTTTTTTATTATTTACATCAATTTCAGCTTAGCATTGTTATGAAACACGTGCCACAAAGTACGTAGTATCATAAATTGTAATTTATAAAAATGGGGTATGTTGCATGAAGTTAGTTGCGATTGATTTAGAAGGTACCTTTTTTCAGAGGAGCTATTAATAAAAGATGAGGATTTAAATGCAGAAGAAAGGTTATAATTGGTTCGGGTGAGTTATAATGCCCTTTATTGAATCAAATTGCGCTCAAATTAATGAGGCGTTACTAGCCTGGCTTTATTCCGGAAAATTTCATCGACTCGAAGCCTCTATAAAAAGCGTTCTCCACTTTAGGGAAGGGGGGAACGCTTTTAGATGTGTTCCCGCATCCTATATGGCGGGTTATCAGGTTTCTTGTAGTAATCCGTATCCTAGATTTGCAAGCGCCTGTTTTAACGTCGCGCAGGTAACAAGTCTTTCCAGTTTTATGTCTAACTGAACACTGGTTTGGGCGATGGCCGGACTGATACCTGTGATGATGGTTTTTACGCCTAATAAAGATAGACCATCCGCTAATTTAAAAATATGATTTGCCACCATCGTATCCACAAAACTAACTCCGGATAAATCCAAAATCAGTTTGGATATGTCTAATTCCCTGGCGCGTTGCATGGATTGATCTATAATCATCTGTGCTCTCTTTGTATCAATATCACCTACGAGTGGAAGTAGGGCGACATCCTCAAATATAGGAACAATAGGAACAGATAATTCATCTAAAGCCATACTGAAAACCTCAGATATTTTCCGGTAATTTTCTACATACGATTGACTGAACCCGTAAACCGCTTGATCTAATAAGGGGTCAAGGGATTTAGCGATTGTGAAAATCTGATCTACGGACAACTGCTTTGTTTTTGCCTGATCCTCAATGAATGACCAAATAGCGGTCCGAAAGAAATGAGTTCCTGATAAAGCTTGTTCAAGGGACCTTCCATGTTGGATCGCTAATTCTCCTACCTGTTTCCCCCATTGGATGATGTTGATGTTAAATCTGTCATCTTGTGTTTTTACTCCTTCGCCCAGTAGTTTGACAAAATTCGCAGAAGTGTTTAGCGCTTCTGTTTGTTGTTCCGCGGTTCTGTCTGCATACTCAGGGTCTTCAAGGGCCCTAAGGTGTAAAGCGTGTTCTGCAATACTAGAAGCATGAAGAATGATTTGATCTGCTAATTCCTTTAATGATTGGGTATTCATAATGCCCTCCCGCAACTTATTTTACTATAAGCAAATTCTATCATTGAATGTCATGTTTTTATCTGTTTATTGCTCGAATATATTATTTGTAATATCTAGCAGAGACTTTTTATTGATTCAGGATTTAATTTTACTGGCATTAAACGGGTAGCTCTACCAAACAGACTAAGCTTTCCTAATCACCATTTCTCATCCCTTCGAACAGATGGTAACTGGCGGCAGCACGACAGACTGATCCAAAAGCCAAAAACACTTTTGGTCATTCTGATACGTGTCGCTTCAACATTAAACCGCTCGATAACCACAGACTGTAAGGCTCATGCTTCGCCCACACTCTGTAGGTTCCTGATCTGTTTGCGGCAGGCCGCCATATTGAACGAGCCGAAGATCAAATGAATAGAAACCAAAGGATAGCAGCCATTCGGCTGTTTTTTTATGTTGGGGTCTTTTCCGTTTGCCCCCGAATAGTAAACCCTTTTGACATCTAACCTTCTAGCACGCAGGACACCCTGCCCTTTCCTGCTACAAGGTAAGATGCAAGCAAAAAGCCCGTCAATAAACTTTCACGGCATATCCTTCACTACGTTTCGGTATTCCATGTTTTATGGACAGTTTTTCGCAAGGGTTAGCAATTTCCTTGAAAGCGTGTCTTTATCATTATTTATATCAATAGGACTTGGAGTAGGTGGATGGATTTTATTTTTATCACTCCAAGATTTCCTTGTAAAGAAAGTCACTTTCTTTGTGAACTAATGTACATAAAGTAACGGGGCATTCCTTCAACAAGGAATGCTTTTTCTATGTCAAATAAAAGGAATTAATCTCGTTGGTTATAGCTTAGATAGTAGTATTTCCAATTATACAGGATTGCCCCTCATATTGAGGGGCTTTTCGTATTCAAAGAGTTTTCTTTATAGTGTAGATCAAATATAGCTTCATCCCAATGCAAGGAAGCATCATTTTTCTTATGAAGGTATTTATTTAAATATCCTTCTGTTGTGCTTCTAGAAGAATGACCCACTGTATGCTGCACTTGTTCAATAGGAAGCCCTAACTCCATTACAGAGTAGTTAACGAAAAAGTGCCGAAACCAATGGGGACTGATATTGCTTACTTTATGATCCAGCCAAACGTATTTTGTTCGCTTAATGATCTTAATTATATAGTTACTTAAGTATTTATATGAATAAGAGTAGCCTTTGTTGGTAGTAAATAAAGGTTCTTCATTCTTTGGATCTACTTCACAAGTTAATCCTCTTCGTTTCCTAAAACGCAAAATGCTTTTGACTGTTGGCTCCATTAACCGCGCATGACGTTCCACACCACCTTTACCTATAACTTTAAGGTAATAAGCTCCTTCTTTCACACTTGAATCTTGGTACACATCGCCCCAGGTAGCTGTCGCAATTTCATTTACACGTAAGCCGGTTGTCGCAAGAGTAATCAGCAAAGCATGGTTAATGGGGTGCTGCTTATAAAAAGATAAAAGGGATTGAACTTCTTCTAAACTCAAATAACGATCTGGCCGTTCCTGTTTTCGTGTGGTGCTTTTTCTAAAAGTAGCATGAAGAGGATAGTCGATAATATCTTCTTCGTGTAACCAACGTAAAAAGCCTTTAATCACGATGTTTTTTCGCGTGCGAGTAGAGGAGGGATAACCTATCTTCCCATCGGTTCGTTTTATATTCCTAAGCCATTCTTGATATTGACGAATATGGCGTTTCTCAATGGCTTTTAAATAGGAAGGAGGTAGATCATTTTTAATTTGTTCATTGCTAATGGAGAAATGGATGAAAGAATAGAATTGAAGAATATCACGAATATATTCCTTTTTTGTTTGCTCGGTTTTATTCTTACTTTCATCATCATAAGTCGGTTTATGTAGATAATAATAAATCAGTTCTTGATCGGTAAATGATTGAAAAGAATCTAAGGTTAAACGCTCATTTTCATAGAGTCTCATTTCTAAGGCATTATATTGAAGTGGATCTAAAAATGATTTATATAAAGAAGGAAGGTAAGATTGATTATCTATCAGCCAACTATTCTCACTGGTGTTTATTAATTTTTTATTTGTATTAATCATTAAGTTATAACCACCTTATTAATAGCCATCAATTAAAACATAAAACTACCTTATCATAATATTAAAACTTGATTAAGTAATAATATAGAGAACTTTAGTTAATATAGAATAATACCTTATTTTTCTATTAGTAAAGTATCTTCAAATAAAGATAAGTATAGAAAATATAAAAGTTTATATTAATGGAAGTTAAGTGTTAATGATTTTAATATATAATCGTTTTTAAAATATAAAGTATATTATATGTTTACAAGTAAATTAATGAGTATTTAACTATATATCTAAGAAGTAGTAGCATGTATATATAAATTAATTACTGAACAAGGCATTTATACTTAATGGAAAATGAATTATAATTGGAAGTGAGGAAGTTATATGGTAATCCAAAAACGAGAAGATTGCTATCATTGTTATGGGACTGGAAAGGTACCTGTTATCCCTTGGGATGATCGACCAATCTGGGAGAGAATGAAGGAAGAGATTCTTGTCGACTGTGATATGTGCGAGGTTGAATGATGCCAAGTGTTTAATATCAGTTAAAGGGGATGTGTAAATGAGATTATCGGAGATTAATAGTAAATATGAAACGATAATGCAATCATCTGAATCTAACCAGATGAAGGCGAGAAAACTATCGCGCTTAAATGAGCGATATGGAACGCTTCTTCTCAATCCCTATGTTGAAGAATGAACAATGGGAAAGGGAAAATCGAAAAGTCATTGCTCTTTATCGGAAATTATCAATGAGTCGTAGTTTTGATTAATAGTTGATGAAAAGTAAGTTAGATGTCTAGAAGGAGGGGGGAAATTATGAACGCAAAAGCAGCAGCAGAGATCTTAAATGTTAGTTTAACGACGATATCTACATACATAAAAGAAGGGTTACTTATACCTGATAACATGAATTCATGGCACATCGAAGGGGAGTACATTATTCCAGACGATCAAGTGAATGAATTGAAAGAGAAGCTATATCCTGGAGGGCTTACAACTAAACAAACATCAGAGTATGTAGGAAATGGCTGTAAACCATATCAAGTGTTAAATGCTATTAATAAAGGGCTGCTTACTGTAAAAGTAAGTGATGTTCTAAGTAAACCCGTATATTATGTGCAAGAGGATGACAAGCTTGAACAGTTTAAGCATACGTTTCACATAAAAAAAGATAAGAACCAAAAACATTTTGATTCCCAGCAACGAATCTTCCTATATCAATCTTACCGAGATAAAGAGTCTGGTGAAGTGGTTCGTGTAATGTCTATTGATAAAGAAGAAGGGTATGCGCTTAATGCGATGGGAGAACGTATTTCGTTAACCCATTTATCGCTACATTATGAGCCATTGACTGACTATCACATCGGAAAGTTAAATAACCGAATTGGAGATGTCACTTTTAGCTTTATTATGCCTAGTCATATTAGGGCCTTAACTTATAAATTCATTGAAAAGATTGCTGAAGAAAGTGGAGTGCGAAACTATTCTATAGAAGAAACTGATCAGAAGTTAATCGTGAAGTGTAAACCGTTCCTTATTCGATTTGATGAAAGCAGCGTGGACCATGAACTATTAGATCATGCTAAACGCTCCTTAATAAAAGGTAAAGTACAAGAAAGGAAAGAGGATTTCTTCTTTGCGAGTACAGATCGTAAAGTAAGCTTGGTATTGGAGGATGAAATGTTTTCAGAGATCGAAAAAAGAGCAAAGAATGAAGGGTTAGACGTCGATACATTTATTAGTAAAACGTTAAGAACTACCTTAACAATTAATAATACTGATAGTGGTTGTATTAATGTGTAATTTATTTGTTATAGGTAACGGTTTTGACCTTTCACATGGTCTATCTACTTCTTATCAAGATTTTAAGGAATTTTGTGAAAGTAGTATTGAAAATATAACTGTAGATGAGCTAATTGTTCCGGAAGTACAGCTTTTACCAGATGGGGGCTCTCATTATAACGAAGATGATGTAATTTCTATGCTTCTTTACTTAATTAGTTTAGCCGAGGGGAGTATCGATAAGTGGCAAGACGTGGAAAATTCATTAGGTAGGTTAGACTTTGGTATAGTTTTAGACTTAGTTGACGAAATAAGCGATAAAGAAGGAGACTTTGATTTGTGGAAAATGGCAACCGTTTATGGAGATGTTGCGTCAAGTCTTATTGTTCCTACACTGTCAATACAAGAACTCTTTAGTAAGTGGGTAGATTCTATAGATATATCTTCAGCATGTGAAAAATACGACTTCAAAATACTGTTGAATGAAAATGATAAGTTTTTAACATTTAACTATACGGACACATTGGAAGAACTGTACGGTATAGCTGAAGAAAATGTGTGTCATATTCATGGTAGACAGTATGACGAAATCCTTTTTGGGCATGGGGATGAAGAAGATCATTCCGAAGATCATATGTCTCGGTATATTGGTTCAGAGGATGGATTAAGTCAAATCCATGAACGGTTAAGGAAAGATACGGGCCTAGCCTTAAAAGTTAACAACAATTTCTTCCAAGAATTAAAAGATATAAAAATGATTTATTCTTATGGGTTTTCATTTAGTAAGGTTGATCTAATTTACTTGAGTGTTATATTTAATCAGGTTGATACTTCATATGTAACATGGTCGTTTAATGATTATGAAAATCAGTCAGTTTTGAGGCAATGGGAAGGGGTCTTAAAGGAGTTAGGTTTTAAAGGAGACTTTACTACATTTACTATAAAGAATTAAAAAAAGCCCTCTGTTGTTGTCCTGGCAACTACAGAGGGCTTTTTGGTGCTTACAGATACCTGTATATAAGATTATATATCCATTTATTAGTCAATTCAAACGTATCAAGGTTCATGTAGAAAGCAGAAGGAACACTTCTTTAGAAAAGTTCCATATATTTATATAGTTATTTTGCTTTAACTAGCTGCTTTCTCTTCTTTTGTTTTTGAATTGCTTTCTTTAATTCTCCTGCAAGTTCTTTATTCATTGACGTCACCTCTAAGAATA
This sequence comes from Alkalihalophilus pseudofirmus, assembly GCF_029094545.1. Classification (NCBI taxonomy): domain Bacteria; kingdom Bacillati; phylum Bacillota; class Bacilli; order Caryophanales; family Bacillaceae; genus Alkalihalophilus; species Alkalihalophilus pseudofirmus. The sequence continues at coordinate 125,279 of NZ_CP117836.1, forward strand.
AATTTTACTCCCATTATGCCCACTTGTACTGTTTTTATACGCATACCCCCTCCTACCGAGTCATAGAATGTACCAAATAGCCGGTTAGACTTATGACCCAAACGTAAAAGAAGAAATCACTAAAAATAGAAGAGGGGGGAGAGGCTTGAGTACGTTTAAATTAGATGTGGAAGACAAGAAAAGAAAAAAAGAATCGCGTTTTAAGATGACTTTATTAGAAGAGCCAACTTATAAAGAATCAAATGAAATAAAAGAGAGAAAACGAAAGGTTAGGTGTGATAAAAAAACCGACATTAAAACCCCAGTTACTATTGAACAAAAACAAAAATTGATGATCTTAGCGAGACAAGAAAGCATCAAAACAGGTGAAAGAGTATCTGTCACCCAGATGGCCTCTAGGCTTGTCCAAAAAGGGTTATTTGAATATGAATCTTTTCCAGATTGCGACTATGACCCTGCTTTGAAAAGCGTTCATGTAAAGCTTACTCCATTTTATACAGATCAACTATTTAACTATGAGCTGGAATGGGATGTGAGCAAACGTGTCGCTGCAGCAAGGATTCTTTGTTTTATGTTAGAGAAGAGGGACGTTCATGAAATATAGTGGAGCCGATCTGATCGGTGAAGAACGGTACTTGAAAAGTGGGGAAGCCTCTTGGAGATACAAACTCTTATTTAAGTGGTTAGCATCTAAGGATGTTACCCTGCATCTACGTTTTCCTGAAACGTACTTAAAACGTTGTTGGTTAATGTGTGATGATATTAAAAGATATGCTGATGAAGAGATTGAACCAGACTTCATACTGAGTGTATTGGTGGAGAGTTTTTTAACAGAACTAGCGAAGCGAGGTTCACTCTTAGCTTACGAATATCTTATGGAACGCTATTCAAAAGTGTTGCAAGTTGCTCATTATCAGTCCAAGAATATAGATGAATTTGAGCTTTTTGAGAAGCCAAATGAACCTTTAGAAATATATACAGTTTCATTAGATCGAGACGCTGTCTATCGGTTAGAATGGTTTCTAATGGAGTTAGACGAGGTTGTGCAAACGCATGGTTTAACAGTAGAGAAAGTATTAGAAATTCTGTTTTGTTATGTCATTGATCTTGTTAAAAAAGGCGGGGGAGAGCAATTCTTCAAAAGGTTAATTTCATTTATTGAGAAAATTGAAGATTAGTCAGCTCAATAACTTTTTAAAAGGCACCAAAGAAAGATTAGTATGTTAATTAGACTCTTAGTGTTTCTTTACTTATAATGGGTTCATCGTCTGATAACATTTTATTAGACCCCCTTTTGTTATATATACACCTTCGGAAGCTCTTACGGCATATGTAAGGGTTTTCATTTGAATCTTCCACGCATATTATTCAATTAGCAGATTCAACGAGAAAAGCAAATGCAAGATATTTCGCCAGTATTAAAGAGGTCCCTACAAAGGCAATTACAATGGGAATTGGAACCATTATGAGAAGTAAAGAAATTCTTTTGCTCGTTTCAGGGGAAAGCAAAAGTGAAGCATTAAACTACTTATTAAATGGAGAAATCCAGCCTCAGTTTCCTGCTTCTATCTTAAGAAAGCATCCGGCTGTGACCGTTATCGCAGATCAGGATGCCGAGTATGGGGGTTAAGATGCTGGATGAGCCTGTATAGTCAAAATTAATTAGCTCTCTACTTACTTGAGATAGAAGACACATATCAAGTTACCACTTAATTGAGAGGGGCTTAGAACTGTATTTTTTGTTTATTTCAGTTCGGAGCGCATAGATTCTATCTGCCAAGTATCAGGATCATATTATAGCAGCTGCTGAATACTCAAGCTAAAGACCCATTGATCCCGACTTCAATTGTTACTAAATAATATTTAAGTGGTTTATCAGTATGACTATTCAGGTCTAGTCCAAGAGGAGAGGACTTTACAGTTATGATATAATAGAATTTTTTTGTTGATTTACTAAAGTAGTAGCTTATAGTCACTCTTACGCATGAGAGGGGGGTATCATTCAGCTGGAACCTTACTTAAACATAGAAGTGAAAAGCCTAGAGTCTATTCAAATCGATTAAGTAATGATCGTTTGAGTGATCCATTTGAAGGAAATGCAACTCTTTTTTTGGAAAACTAGTATTGGTGAGCAGGTATGAATCAAATAAAGGCGTTGTCGGGTAACCGGCAGCGTTTTTTTAATTTCAGAAGATCTAAGAATACACCATAACCATTTGACACAAGTTAAGTAATTAAATGCTAGTGAAGGAAGAGAATTACCATGTTTTAAAGGCTACAGAACATCTTTGCGTCATTGCTATTTATTGTTACTTCTGATCATGTGCTCATCAACTCCCTACTGATCAAAGCAGCCCCTTCTGTAGGCTGCTTTTTCAATTTACTTAACGCAAAAGAACAAAGAGGGCTAAGTAAGTTAAGTAGAATGTCTATTTCTAATAACTATTTTCACAATCTTCCAACCTTCGATTTTGATTAAATTGTTCTGTATTTCTAGAAATATCTGAGATCAAAAGCTGACTCCAACTTTACAATAACAAACCTAAACAAATAGAAAACAAATAAAAACAAATGTATATACAGAAATTCAATAGCGTGTTATATTAATTTCAGAATAAAGTAAAAGTAAAAATGGAGGTAAGTATGGTACAGAATTTATGGAGTGACGAAAAAGCTGCTACATTAACTGCTGGTCTTTGTGAACTTGTATATCGTTCTAACTTAATAGGGGCAGATCGTGCTGTTTGTAACTGGGGCGGTGGGAACACATCTATGAAAACAATTGAAAAAGATTTCCGTGGTCACGATGTTGAAGTAATGTGGGTAAAAGGAAGCGGATCTGATCTTGCAACTATGCAGGCAAAAAATTTCACAGCCTTAAAATTAGAAGATATCCATCGATTAATTGAGCGTGATGAAATGTCAGATGAAAAGATGGTAGAGTACTTGGGTCATTGCATGATTGATAGTAAGCATCCTCGGGCTTCTATTGAAACATTACTTCATGCATTTTTACCATTTAAGCATGTAGATCACACACATCCCGATGCGATCATTAGCATTTGTTGTGCTGACAATGGAAAAGAGGTTGCGAATAAAATTTTTGGTGATCGTTTCGTTTGGATCCCATATGTACGACCTGGATTTACACTTTCGAAAATGATTGCAGATGGTGTTCGCAATAACCCAAATGCAGATCTGGTTTTAATGGAGAAGCATGGTTTAGTTGTTTGGGGTGAAACGGCCAAAGAAAGTTATGATAAAGCAATTTCAATAATTAATGAAGCGGAAGAATATATTAACGCCCAGCTCGATGTAAGCACAACATTTGGCGGCAAGAAATATGACTCATTAACTGAAGAGGATCAAAAGAGTATTTTGGCGAAAGTGATGCCGATCATTCGTGGCGCAATAAGCGATGATAAGAAAATGCTTTTAACATATGATAATGGAAATGATGTACTCGAGTTTGTTAATAGCTTAGATGCTATTAACCTTTCACAAGTGGGTGCAGCTTGTCCCGACCACTTAGTACACACAAAGATGAAGCCTTTATATATTAATTGGGACCCTTCAACAAAAAATGTTGATCAATTAGTGGAAATGATCAAGATAGAAGTGGAAGAATTTAAAGAAGAGTATAAAGCATATTTTATACGTAACAAAAATGAAGGAGACGTTATGTTCGAGCCAGCACCACGAGTGATATTAATTCCTGGAATTGGTATGGTGAGCTCTGGTAAAAATGTAACAATGGCTAATGTCACTGGTGCTCTTTACCATAGGGCAATTGCCGTTATGAAGGGATCGTCAGCTCTTGGGAAGTTTGTTTCTTTAAATGAAAATGAATCTTATAATATTGAGTACTGGCCGCTTGAACTCTACAAGCTATCACTAGCTCCTTGTGAAGCTGAGTTTTCTAGAAGAGTAGCTTTTATTACGGGTGGAGCTGGTGGGATTGGCAGTGAAACATCCAGACAGTTTGCAGCAGAGGGAGCTCATGTTGTTCTTGCAGATTTGAATTTTGAAGGTGCTGAGAAAGTCGCTGCAGAAATTAATGAGAAATATGGGGCTAGCCGAGCTATGGCGTTAAAAATGGATGTAACGAGTGAAGAGCAAGTTAGAGTTGCATTTGAAGAAGCAGCACTTACGTACGGCGGTGTCGATATTATTGTTAATAATGCCGGCCTTGCAACTTCAAGCCCATTTGATGAAACAACACTAAAAGAATGGAATTTAAATATGAATGTACTTGGAACGGGATATTTCCTAGTTGCCCGCGAAGCTTTTAAACAGCTTAAAGATCAAGCATTAGGTGGAAGCATGGTCTTTATCGGTTCAAAAAATTCTGTCTATGCAGGAAAGAATGCATCTGCATATAGTTCAGTAAAAGCGCTTGAGACACATTTAGCAAGATGTATTGCAGCTGAAGGAGGCGAATATGGAATTCGTGTGAACTCAGTACTACCGGATGCTGTGCTGCAAGGGTCGACAATTTGGGGCTCAAGGTGGCGTGAAGAGCGTGCATCTGCCTATGGGATTGAGCCAGACCTATTAGAGGAACACTACCGTAAACGTACATCGTTACTCGTGAATATTTATCCGAAAGATATAGCAAATGCTATATTATTTTTCTCATCGTCAAAAGCAGAGAAGACTACAGGTTGTATGATTACAGTTGACGGTGGTGTACCTGCAGCATTCACTAGATAATTGTTAAAAATTTTCCCACCTAGGAATCACACTTAGTGAAAACCGAGGTAGATTGTTTTTTATTTATTAGGTAGGAAGTGTTCATGCTTTAAGGTGCCTGATTTAGGAAACGAACTGAACTGACAGTTAATGTGGCTAAATGTGTGTATGAAAAGCTTTTTGAAAAAGAACATTATTAATGTTATAGTTAGCAGTTTTCAAAAAAACGTTTGGAAATCTTATATCTCAATCGAGCAAGTAGAAATAAAATGATACTAATAAATCTAAAGATAGCAGCAATAGATCTTTAAAGTGAAAAGTAAATCATTATTAAGATTTTTAAATTTATGGAGGATTCTAGTGATTAGACTTAACGATGATATGTTGCTTGAATCATATCAAAAAGCTTTTAAGTTAAATTTGAATAAAGGTTTTCTTCTATTGCTATTACAAGAAATTAACAGAAGAGGGATTCAAGATTTGCTGAATAGACAAAAAAAGCTTATAAATAAATTGAAACCAATACCATCTTATGAAAATCGTGAAAAAAGTGTAAACTTGCTAAAAGGTTTATAAATTGAAGGCCATTAACGCAGAAGGATTTTTTTAAAAGTAAAAAATGTTCTCATTTCCTTCATTATTGGCAAGGTGATGATGTTGGTGATTTTGAGGTGAATAAGTAATTTACCAAGTAAGATTTATGTAATAGATAATTATCTAGGGAAAGAAAAGACTTCCGAAGAACTTTATATGGTAGTTGAAATAAATCTACCTGAGAACAATGGTAAAGCGTTAATACGATGAAAAGATTCTATAAACTTGAAACTAGATGATAATGCAGTCGGGCTTGAATAACGAAAAATTAGCCTGGCTGCTTTTACTTATTTCTATTAAAAATGATAAAATTGAATCATTAATTTTAACACCAAAGAGGTAACATCTTATTTAGGAGATGATGCAATGCTTGTAGCTGAGAGGCATGAAAAGATTATAGAATTAGTTAATGGTACAGGGAGTATTCGTGTCTCTGAATTAAGTAAGGTATTTAAAGTGACAGAAGAGACGATTCGTCGTGATCTTGAGAAGCTCGAAAGTGAAGGGAAACTTCAGCGCAGTCATGGCGGCGCCGTAAGTATAAAAGATAATGAAATTGAAGCACCGTATACTGAAAGAGAAGTAAGAAATGTGAAAGAAAAGTTGGCGGTAGCCCAAGAAGCTGTTAAGTATGTATCTGTAAATGATAGGATCATACTAGATGCAAGTACAACAGCTTGGTATATGGCAAAAAAACTGCCTGATCTTCCTTTAACAGTTTTAACGAATTCAATGAAAGTTGCTATGGAGTTAGCAAATAGAGAAAAGGTGTCCGTTATTATGGTTGGTGGCACGATGTTACCTAGATCATTATCATTTGTTGGACCACAAACGAATAAGGCATTGGAATATTACTATGTAAACAAGGCATTTATTTCTTGCCAAGGTATACATTACAACCGTGGTATTAGCGATTCAAATGAAATGCAAGCACTAGTAAAACGAAAAATGATTGACATATCTGATGAAGTTTATTTGCTAGCAGATCATACAAAGTTTGGAAAGCAGGCCTTTTCACGAATTGGGACGAATAATGCGATTCATACAATAATTACTGATTCTAATACAAATCAGGAGCAGGTCGAGCACTTTAAAGAAATTGGGATTCGGATGATTTTTTCATAAAGAAAGGTGTTAGAATTGAGATGAAAAGCAGTCCGTATGTCTATAAAAGGAACGTGCATAGCTGCAGATGAGACCCTACAGGATAATTCTCAAATGTCACAACCGGTTTAATATAAGTCTTATAAAACAGAGCTTTTAACACACGTCTAGTCTGGCAAATCAATAAAGAGAACGGCTGAGTTTATTTGCTGGGGCAGGGTAGCTTATGTAAGAAATGATCCTTCGTAACAGGAAGATCAACCCACACTTTTTTAGGTAGATAAAATTATTTGAAAGCAGTAAAACTAAGCCACCTTATCAAAAGTAGATAGGTTGGCTTAGTTTATTAATATAGTTAAAATTTTTTCTTGTTTCGATTGAATTTCACATTCGGCTTCTTTTTAATATCCTGCACTAACTTCTTTAATTCAGCAACCTCTTCTTTAGTAACACCCTTCATTATCAGTCCCTCCTCAGCCCTTGATTCATTAAGAGCCATTATGGACTAGTTTATTACTTTTTATACATTCCTACTCTACCGCATACATACTACCAAACTACCAAATGACCTAATAACCCAAACATATTCATACATTTTTTTGAAAGAAGAGGGGAAAGAGTGGGTGAGAAGATTTGAACTGGATTTTGAACGCACAAAGACGTCTAACCAAACGAAGTTCAACGTACAAGGTTTAACTACTGGTTCCGATGGACCGATTCGAGAAGACAATCTAAAAAGTACTCAAACGACTAAACATAAACGAAAAATAAGAAGTGATAAAAAAATAGACATAAAAGTCCCCATTACTATTGAGCAAAAACAAAAATTAAAAATTTTAGCTCGCTTAGAAAGCGTAAAAACAAATGAAAGAGTCTCAATCACACAAATGGCATCTATGCTTGTCCAAGAAGGTCTAGTTCAATATGAGTCATTTCCTGAGATCACCTATGATGCTAGTCTAAACACCATTCACGTAAACTAACTAGCTTTTATGCAGAGCAATTATTTAATTTTGAACTGGAATGGGACGTCAGCAAAAGAGAGGCCACAGCCAGAATTCTTAGCTATATTTTAGGAAAGAGTGAAGTAAATGAATAAGAAATACAGTGAAGTGGATTTTCTTGGCTTAAAAAGGCATTTACAATCAGGTCGCTCATCTTTCCTTTATAAACTTAGGTACAGGAGACATTTCTCAAGAGAAGTTACATTCTCATTAAGGCTGCCTTCCACCTACCTAGACCGTGGGGAGATACTTTGTGAAGACATTGAACGACTAATTGAGGAAGAGGTTGAAATTGACCATTTATTAAGTATGATCCTTTTAGATTTCTTAAAGAAAATGAACAAACTAGGGGCGATGGCCGCCTTTCAATACCTAGTAGATCGATACTCTAAAGTACTTCGAATCGCGCATTATAAAGGGGAGGAAGAAGAGTTTGAACTTATTCAGAAACCTCGGGAACTATGACTGTAGAAAAGTTAATTGAGATCGTGTATTGCCACATGATTGAGACCGTTAAGAAAGATGGGGGAGCTACATTCACTAAAGCGTTTATCAAGTCCTTAAAAACGTAAGTGCGTACAAAAGAAGGGAAGCTTGCCGTCTTATGTTAAAATGAAGTATACAATTGCATAGCAGGGTGGGTGGTCGAGCCTCCAAAAAAGGAGGTGAGGCTAAAAGTGGTTACAATTGACGTAGCAATGCTTACAGTTGCTTTCGCGAGCTTAATTTTGTCGTTTCTCATGGTTGTAATCATGATAATAAACACAAAAAAGTAATCCACCCTGTGCTTGGCGGCTAAGGTGGATTACTTTCAACAAAACCAATGCCGACCGCTAATTCTGCGGGTCATGCAATTGTATAGAGTCGAGTGTTGGAAGCACTCGGCTTTTCTTATTATATGCAATTATAGGTTAATTAATAATCTACTTTTATTATATAGCAGAGAATGATGAAATGTAAACTCAGCTGTTCCACTTAGCTTAATAGGGATTTAACTTTAAGCTGTGAATTTAGAAACTGATCCAGACTTTGACTACACTCTAATGTGTCTGGATGAGTTAACCCTTTTTCCATACCTAGTTTTATCATTTTATAGCGGAGCTCATTTATAACTTTATTTAAATCATCAGGTTTGTTAACGTTTTTCAAAGTTCTTCCTCCTTACAAGACCACTACACTTTTAATCATCGGTACTTTTAACAAGAGTTTATATACACACCTCTTATTTACCATAACTTTTGTCATGTATTATTTCATACTTGAAGATAAAAAATGAATATCCCCCTTATTACAATACTACTATAAATTAATAGGGGGAAAATAAATGAAAAAGAGCAAGTTTAAAAGATTTGGGTTCTTTATCAGTGGAGCAGTATTAGGAGTAGCACTTACATTATCACCTATTGCAGAAGCTAGTACGAATGCGTTGAAATTCATTGTGAATGGTGTGGATCAGACTCCAGATAATGGAAAGTATAATAATAACGGTACAATTGTTGATGCTTCAATATTGCAGAATGGAACTACATACATACCTGTTAGGATGGTATCTGATATGTTAGGTGTCCCGATTGAGTGGGAAGGTAGCACACGTTCTGTCTTAATTGCGAATAAAAGCATGGTCGAGACAACAGATTTATTAGGGCTTTCTGCTACAGATATTATCAAAGGAAGTTACGGCAGTGTAGATGTTTCAAATAACATTACGATAAAGGGGCAGAGTCATAGTGGTTTAGTAATGAGATCAGGAGGTGAACATTTAACTATAAAATATCGTCTTAATAAAGCATATGAAGAATTTTCAACCTCTTTGATGGCAAGTGAAACGTTATATGTCACCATCGTTGGAGATGGAACACCACTATGGCAAGGTCATGTCCTTTCAAATTCTAATCCTGTAGATGTTAATATTAGTACAAAAAACGTTCAGAACCTAGAGTTCAGAATAGACCATGACACTAGCTTTAGCAGAACTGCTTACTTCATTAATCCTTTGTTAAGTTAATAACGCTTGTTAATAATACATGGACGATAAAAGAAGTGATTTAGCAATTAACGAGTTTTTTACTGGGAAGAAATCTTCAAATAAAAACCTAATTGAGGACATCATTCGCATATGAATTGGTGCCCTTTTTTTTGTTGTTGTCTCAATGATTTAAAGAATTTAACATACTAATTAGCACATCAATACGCATCCACTTTAACAACACCACATAAAAATTTATGTGGTGTTGTTAAAATCAGTGCTATAACTGCTGCTAATAAAAGTGAATGGAAATTATATGTTAATATTATAGAGGCAGTTTGTGAAGTGTTGTTCTTAAACTAACGGTGCAGGTTAATGGAACAAAAGAAACGAGGAGAACTTTATTATGATTGAATTAAAATTTTTCGAGCGTTCAGATTTCCAACAACTAATCAATTGGATTGAAACACCAGAGTTTCTACTGCAATGGGGAGGTCCTACTTTTAGTTTTCCATTAGATGAGCAGCAATTAGAAAACTACCTAAACAATGCAAATAGTGACAACTCTAATACTTTGGTTTATAGCGTTATAGAAAAGGAAACTGGGAATGTCATAGGACATATTTCATTAGGAAATATTGATAGAAAAAACAAATCAGCAAGAGTTGGGAAAGTATTAGTTGGTGATAAGAATGTAAGGGGAAAAGGTATAGGTAAACAAATGATGACAGAAATTCTTAAAGTTGCATTCAATGAACTTCGCTTACATAGAGTTAGTCTTGGAGTGTTTGACTTCAATAACTCTGCAATTGTTTGTTATAAAAAATCAGGATTTGTAAAAGAGGGATTATTCAGAGACGCAAGAAAAATAGGTGATGAGTATTGGAATTTATGGGAAATGAGTATTTTAGAAAATGAATGGTTTGAAAGAAATAAAGATTAGTCTTATTGTGCTAACAGAGTGCATTCCTTTAAAAAGGAATGGTTTTTCTATACCAAAGAAAAGGGAATTAATGTCAAACTAAAGAGGCAGGTTAGTTTAAGGTGAAAGTTACACATTAGGGGGAATTAAATGTTAGGGGTTAACAAAGGTGAAGTGATTTTAGTTACTCATTCTGAAAATTGGAAGAGGTTATTTGATAAAGAAAAATCTTTATTGGAGACGATTATTGGGGAACAGGTAAAGGATATTCAACAATTTGGCAGTACAGCAATCAAGGGCATTGAAGCAAAACCTATTATTGATATATTGGTTGGTGTAGAGTCATTAAAGGATGTTGAAAAGTTTAATAATGAAAGATTAAAAGAAGCTGGATATTATCATTTATCCAGAGTTCAAATTGATGGAAAAGAGGTTTTTGCTAAGTTTACTGATTTAGAAAACCTAACCAAGACACATATTCTTCACGTTGTTGAATATCAAGGTGATTGGTGGAACGAACACATTGCATTCAGAGATTATTTAAATGCAAATCCATTAGTTTCTAAGGAATATGAGTCACTCAAGAAAAATCTAGCAGAAAAATACCCTAACGATGAACATTCATATACAAATGAAAAGAAACAGTTTGTTGATGAAATTTTGAATAAAATGTAATTTCATCTATCGGGTGCATTCCTTAACTAGGGATGCTTTTTTCTTTGTCAACTAAAAGGAAATTAATGTTAAACTAATGAGGCAGATTAATTGAAAAATCAATATTGAATAAATATCTATTTGTATGTATAATTATACAAAAAAACAAATGAGAGGGATTGGAATGCGACTAGTACCTGAGTCTTCAAATTTGAAGGAGTATTTAAAAGAGTTAGATGTAGTTGATTTTTCGCATACTTTAATTCAAGAAAAAGCTAATGAATTATTTAATAATGAAATGTCTGAGATAGAAAAGGTTAAACTAGCATTTGTATTTGTACGAGATGAAGTATCTCACTCTTGGGATATTCAAAGTAAAAGAGTTACTTGTAAAGCATCAGAAGCTCTTAAATATCGAGAAGGTATTTGTTATGCAAAATCTAATTTGTTAACAGCTTTATTAAGGTCGGTAGGAATTCCAACTGGTTTTTGTTATCAAAGATTGATGATATTTGATACGCCTGAAGAGGGTTATTCTTTACATACACTGAATGGTGTATATATTAATTCCTTGAATCGTTGGATACGGTTAGATGCTCGTGGAAATAAACCAGGAGTACAAGCTGAATTTTCTATAAACGAGGAAATTTTAGCGTTTCCAATCCGAGAAGAGTTTGACGAAAAAGACTACCCCATCATATATACTTCACCTAATGAGAAAACTATCGCTACTTTAGAATCAAACACAGATGCTTTAAAAATGTATATACACCATTTACCTGACGCTTTATAATCAAACAATTATACACTCACTGATTTTACATATTTCTTGAACTAAACCAGCTAATAGTTTGTCAACAATTTCAATAAAAAAATGAAATTACACATGCTATACTAAAAATGAGTATACCAAATAACCTACCAATCTGTACTTTTTGGAAGGTCTTGGTCTATCTAGTTAGATATAGCTATCAAGCTACATCTTGGAAAGGTGTTTTGCTTTTCAGTAAAGCATAAATCCAATGTAAGAGTTTATTGACACAAGCAATGACAGCGACTCTAAATGGTTTACCTTCTTCGCGTTTTTTATCGTAAAACTCTCTGAGTCTCTTGTTCCGTGCAATAATTTCGTCGGTTGTCTTTTGCTTACGAGAATCTCTAATCCCGCATTGAACGGCCATAAATAAGGCATGTCTCAGTCTGGAAGAGCCTCTTTTAGTTATCCGATTAACGGAAGCTGTAAACTTTCCTGAAGAGTAAACACTAGGGTCGACTCCAGCGAATGCAACCAACTTCTTTGGGTGATTAAACCGATCTATCTCACCGATCTCAGAAATAATCGTGGCGGCGATCTTTTCTCCAATTCCGGGAATAGATTGGATAATCTGATATTCTTCAATTTCTTTCGCAAGGGCATCTATTTCAGTTGCGATGTTGGATAGGTGCTCTTGGTATTGAAGAACGATGTTCGTTAACATCTCCAAATTAAAAATATGACTCTCATACAAATTCTTTTGAAACGGGTTACGCAAGGCAGCCTCTCGCAGCTTTTGTGCTTTTTCTATGGCCCACCTCTCAGAACGACTTTTACATAACGAAGCGATCTTTTCGACCAATTCAGACTCATCCACTTGTAAGACAGCCTCTGAAGTTGGAAAAGCCTGCAGGGTTAATAACGATACCTTCGAATACAAACTACCAAATACGCCTCTGTATTCAGGAAACACCTGATCCAATAAGGAATGGAGTTGTAGTTTCGTATTCGCCGATACTTCAGCGATCGTCTCTTGTTGTCTGGTTAAATTACGAAGATTTAAGAGTTGAATCCCTCGTTTTTTATAGGGTTCAAGCTCCTCCTTGTAGTAAAGCTCGCACAAATGATACGCATCAACGGCATCTGTTTTTACCTTGCGTAAGCTCGAACTTTTCGCTCGATGCGAAATGAGTGGGTTGATGACAATATACACATACTTTTGGTCCTCCAGAAACTGAATCACAGGTAGATGATAATGACCTGTCGACTCTAAAACCACAGAAGGTGGTTGTCCTTGTGCTGCTTGTTCGACTTCTTGAAGAAATGCCAAGAATGTCTCGAGACCCTCACGATTATGTTTAATACTGAAACTCTTACGATAAGGCTTTCCCTTGTCCAAGAAGGCTTGAACCTGACTTTCTCCTTTTGAGACATCCAGACCGATGACTGGATTCATTGTTTATCAACTCCTAGAAATAAATTAGTCGGTAACCCCTAGAGCTTCTTGTAGTGTCATAGGTTCGCTTGTTAAACGGGATCATTTCTATGTCCCAACCAGCCTGAAACATGTTCATACAAGTAGGGGGCGAACAGTTTAGCTAACGGGATCGAGTCCCACGGGTGCGACGTTCTACCCCGACTACCGCTATCATATGACCATAAAAAATAAGGTCAACCAGAAATATTTTCTTATCTGGCTAACCTTATATTACGAACGGGTGCTTTAGTTGAATAAGGTAATAAAATTGGACCACACATATTAGATATGTGTGGTCCTTTTAATTTCAACTGTTTCACTTATCTAACCTAAACAGAAGAAATCTGAGCGTTTTTACATACCATTTACATTACCAATTGGTTGTTAATATATATGCTGAGTAGCATACTATTGACATAGTTATTTCTACTTTTCTCCTCGTCAACCGAACCCGTTATTTAGCAATCACTTCTTTTTTATATTCCAATTTTCAGTATCTACTTTCTTTTGCTTACCGATCCACCAATCCCTTGAATGTTTCATCATACGTATCCATCATTTCATTGACACTATCTAAAAAATCTTGGTCAACTTCCTTAGTGGCAGGAGACTTCTTTGATTTTTGAATGCGAATTTCATTGCCTTCCATATGAAAAGAAATATGATCCCCATAATTGATACCTAGATGCTGCACTACTTTTTGAGGGAGCATAATCCCTAACCCATTTCCAACATTTGTGATTTTACTTTCCACTTTCCCCACCGCCATTATCATTATTTACGCTCCAAATATTCTTCCCATTATAACAGACATATATATCGGCTACATACTTCCAACTTCCTTGTTAAGAACGCAGTCTTTTAAAGCCTCCATACGTAATCTAGATTGCAAGGGGGAGGGGATTGATACCCCTTCTTAGTCTGATTTCCCGTCGACACCTTCGAATCAATCATACTTGTAATTCACAAAAATGTTGACTTTTCCCAACCGAACTATTAATATAAATTCTCATATATATGAGGTGATATAATTGACAAGAATTCTAATGATTATATTTTTAGGCTTCTTTCTTATTGTTGGTGCTGCATTACTATTGATAAATGACAGAGTAAATGTAGGTTTAGAAGATTTGCAAGGCAAGGGTGAAGTAATTGAATCAATTACTTCACCTGATGAGAATTATACTGCTAATGTTTATCTTATTAATGAAGGAGGGGCAACAACTAGGTTTCAAATTAGAGTAGCAATTTATTCAAATAACAATGATACTGCATATGAAAAGACTTTTGATGACAACACAATTTATTGGGAATACGGTACAGGTGAAAAAACTACAGTTTTTTGGGTCGATAAAGAGACTATAAAAATAAATGATGTCACCTTAAATATTTTTAATGACACATATAATTGGAAAAAAGACAGAATAGAATAGATTAATAATTGAACTTACTACCTGTGAACTACCCACCACTTACCACCCTTACGGGTTGCTTGGCGTAGTACCCATCTATATGAACCAAGCTAACCCTCTTGTTCCAAGAGTTTGTATTTTTACTAGGCAATCGCTAACAAGCGAATTAGCAGGATCCAAATCCATGCAGCGCGTAGGTAAGTTCAGAAGATACCTACCCTAAGCTCGTTTATCTTTCTTGAGCAGTAAAAAAGGCTTCAAGAGTTTTAATTCTACCTTCACGGATCTCAATAGTACCTCTCATGAGTTCTTCTCCCTTTCTACCCTCAATTTCGCCTAGACCAGCTACATAAGCGACATTTAACTAAATATCCCAAAAATCATTCATTTTAAGACCAGGATCAACTTTTCTGACGCTTTTCAGTATCTTCTTCATCACCGCAGGACTAGGAACATAATCGGCTTCATTGCAAGCCTTCGTCAACGTCCGTCTACTTACACCTGTCTCCTTAGAAAACTCTACCGTAGAGACACTATGCTTATCTATAAATTTTCCTAACTTACTTCTCTTTTTCCCTAATCCGAACATGGTATCACGCCTCCTATGTGAACCATATTTGCCAAAAAAAAGAATACCTATACTCAAAATGAGTAAATTACTTCGCTTATTGTACAATGTCCTTCCCAACAAGACCCGATTCTAGAGGTCAATCTCCAAGGAGTGAAATTACTAGAGGGTTGACAGGTATGGAGTAGCGAGGAATATTAAAACCCAAAAAGTCGGCCCTAGGAATATAGGAACCGACCTTTCTAATGTAAAAAATGCTCATTTTTATATATTTAGAAATGCTTTTAACATCCAATTATTTTTTTGGAGTTTTTCGATCAATCCAAGAAAAAGATCACTTGTAACTTCGTCGTTGTTTTGCTCAGCAATAATCATACCAGCTTTTAATTCATCGATGATTAAAGAAAAGTCTTTGATCACCGTTTGTACCATTTCTTCTGCACTTAATTGCTCAGTTGTTTCCTCAATTGATGCTAGTTGAAGGGACTCTTTTAACGTTGATATTGGTTTGCCATTATTAATAAGTAATTGTTCTGCAAATTCGTCAATAATGGTAGCTACTTCCTCATATAACTCCTCAAATTTAGAATGTAAAGTAAAGAAGTGTGGCCCTTTCACATACCAGTGAAAACGATGTAATTTCGTATATAATACGTTCCAGTTCGCAATTTGTTGGTTCATTACTTGTTCAAGTGTCATGTGATATTCCTCCTAAGTGATTATATTATTAATTATAACAAATAAAATTTAATAATAAATACTATATTATAATTATTATAAATAACGGTTGTTTTCTTTCTATTGTGATCGAAATAATGTAGTTAATGGTGGTGAGAACACAGAAGAAACTATGCTGATCGGTATTGCCCATCCAAGTTCTTAACCTCTCATAAACAGAAAAGTTCAAATACTATCCTATCCATTCCTTTCTAATTTCCCTTGTTATATAGTTAGTATTGACTAGGAATATATAGGTGTGTTGCACACCGCATATTGAGATATTGTGGAAGAATTTAGGTTGAGATCGAGAGGAGAAAAGGAATGAAGGGTTTTATGAATGTATTTAAAGCATCATTAAAGATGAAGTTAATTATTTCTTTTGCCATTATTTTAATCGTACCGTCTGTTATTATAGGCATTTTAGCTTATAATGCCGCTAAAGATGCTGTGGAGGACGAAATTATTTCGGCCGCAGCACAGAAGGTAGATATCTTAGATATGATCATCACTGATACAATTGATCCTAAGATGAATGACATGAACGTATTCTCTGAATCCACTACATCTGATTTATATGATGGACCAGAGAGTCCCGAATTAAGAGAACGCTTTTCACAATACGCTGCCTTACATCCGGAAGCGACGAGTATTTTTGTAGGGACAGAAGAAGAGGGGTTGTTTATTCAGGAGCCTGCTGTAGCAATGGACCCTGATTATGACCCAAGAGAAAGAGGCTGGTACAGCGACGCTATATCCAATAGAGGAGATATCATTATTTCAGAGCCTTATATAGCCGCTGGAACGGATGACATGGTTATTACCATTTCGAAAGCTATACAAGATGGATCTGGGGTTGTAGCAGTGAGTGTAGACTTAACTCATCTCCAAGCACTAGTAAATTCGATACAGATAGGTAATCAAGGATATGCGATCTTATTAGATGCCAACCAAATGTACATCGCTCATCCATTTGAAGACGGCGGTTCACAAGCAACTGAACCATACTATGGAAGTCTATACAACCAGGAGAATGGTGAATTTTCATATGCTTCAGATGGAGATTCGAAGTACATGGTTTTTGAAACAAATGGGACGACGGGATGGAAAGTAGCTGGTACTATGTTTGAAGAAGAGGTCGATCAAGCCGCACATCCTATCTTCCTTACAACAATTGCAGTAATTGCTATTTCAGTACTGTTAGGAGCGGTAGCCGTTTACTTTATAATCCGTTCTATTATCAGTCCAATCAGAATGTTAATTGACACTGCTGAAACAGTGAGCAGAGGTGACCTTACTCAAGAGATAACTGTTCACTCTAAAGATGAAATAGGTCAATTAGGAACAGCATTTAATAATATGCAATCGAGCCTTAAAGAGTTAATACATGAGGTTGACTCAAGAACGGATTTAGTGGCCGCTTCAGCGGAACAACTAACTGCCAGTTCCGAAGAAACAAGTGCTGCTACTTCACAAGTAGCTAGCTCTATCCAATTAGTTGCTAGTAGCGCAGAAAATCAAACAAACGGAATCGACAAGAACTCACAAGCAGTAGATGAAATAGCGATCGGTGTGGGAAGAATTGCAGAAAGTTCAATGAGTGTAGCTGAATTGACTCAACAGGCTACATTGCAGGCAGAGGAGGGGAATGAAGCCCTTCAAAACACAATTAGCCAAATGAATTCAATTGATGCTTCGGTTGCTGAATCTAATACTATGATACGTTCATTATCTGATCGTTCAAAGGAGATCACATCTATCCTAGATGTCATTACGGGAATTTCTGAACAAACCAATTTACTTGCTTTAAATGCGGCGATTGAAGCGGCAAGAGCGGGTGAACATGGAAAAGGATTTGCGGTGGTAGCTGGTGAAGTTCGTAAGCTTGCAGAACAATCTCAAGACTCGGCTAAACAAATTTTTGAGCTGATTCAAGGTATACAAAAGGATACAGATAGCTCCGTACAAGTCATGTCAAAAGTAACGCATAATGTAAAAGATGGGATGACGATCTCTCAGGAGGCAATGGATAAATTCAGAGAGATATTATCTAGCATGAGAAACATTACACCTCAAATGCAAGAGGTCTCTGCTACAGCTGAACAAATGTCAGCTGGAGTTCAAGAGGTAAATGCAACAGCAAGTGAATTAGCAAGCATTGCTACCAATAATGCAGCAACATCTGAAGAGGTCGCTGCGACAACGGAGGAGCAGTTAGCGTCGATGGAGGAAGTAGCAAGCTCAGCTAAATCTCTTTCTGAAATGGCTGAAGAATTAAAAATGTTGCTATCTAAATTTAGGATATAAACATCCACCATAGCCAGTACCAATCTTCATATCCTTTTTGATATAACGACCCACTAATCCTATTCTCGGATTAGTTGGGTCGTTTTATTATGTATTGTTATTACTCAACCTGAGAAAAAAATTGCGCATAATGTACAAGCTACTCTTAATATCATTGAATAAGACGTAAAACAAGACGTCACTTACTAAGGAGCGTGATTACATGAGTAAAGAGTTAGCAGCTGAACTATTAAAAAGGAAAGACGTCTATCTTACCGAGAACGGACGTCAGGAGTTACTTAAAATTGTAGAGAAAGAAGGGGATTGAGATCTATAGACCTACTGTACGATACCCAGACGTCTACAAGCGGTACATAGATGACGTCTTTGATGCTACTACATTAGATCGCAATCAAATTATGAGAGCTGCTTTATTTCATGCAGCGCTTTCCCAGGAATTTGAGGGACTCTTACGTGAGTATTTGAAAGAAGGGAAGGGATTACCTAGCTCACTATGGAGGGAAAGTGATAATTTTGTTTGGTTGGAGGCACCGGCTAAATATAAACATCAGGCTATTGAAGAAGAGAAGCAACCATTTTTGATTAGTCAATCAAAGACGAACGGGAAGATTAGTATTGTCATCACATGATCGCCATGTCCTTCTGTTTGGTTTTTACTTCTATATTAAGAAGGGTATATGATTAGAGGTTATTGTCATACCTGTCTAAATCTCTACTAATTTATCTGTACCAATTAGCATTCAAGTTTTTTAAACCTAACAACAAAAACAAGTAGAGTATAATTACAATTCCCATTAAACCAATTATGTCAGTGAAGTAATTACCTGGTATACTCCAATATGAGTTTATAGTTCTAAATAAGATAAATGCCAAAATATAAACAAACCCATATGGAAGCCATCTCACTTCCTTACCAAAGTTCTCGCTTTTAGGTAATTTTACAATACTTAGACCAATGGAGTGAGTGGCATAAAATAAAGCCATTATAATAATTAGATAAGTATAATCATTAACAAATTCAAAAAAATCCTCCTTACTTATGATTCCTATATTTTTCTTAAGGCACTCCATGCTTTTGTCGCGGTATTGTAATATTTCCATGCTGTTGTGACTGCTGATAACGGAATAAAAAGTCTTTTAGCGATACTTTTAAACGTGCTTAAAGTAACTGTTCTTGTTTTAGCTACATTTAAAATATAAAGCACCTATTGGGTGAGTGGAGTTTTTAACAAAGCACACTACCAGTAGGTGCTTTTTTGTATCCGAAAAATATTGCGTCCGGAGCATTAAGGTAGATAGTTAGTAAAAACCTTTCTGAAGGGTTAAGTTAAAAAACTTAAGCAGGTAGCCGATAAAAAAGCTAATCGCTAGGTAGATCAAGGGTTTAAAAGTATCCATCCCAACCTTCACAAAGTTATGTCGATGGATAACGGAAGCAGGTTCATGTATGCTTTTGCGTCTGGAAATTACGCCAACACAAAATTCAATTCATTTTTGCGAACAGCAACCAGTTGCCTTGGTATAATAACTTAATATCAAGCTCCATCTCTGGCCTTTATAAAAATTTTATAGACCGGTCGGGGAGGGGCTGATGGCTTAGTGATGATATCTAGTGAATGTCTAAATAATCTTAACAGAAATAAAAATTAAGACCTTATGGTAAAAGTGTAAGACGTCCCTAAAAGGTTCGTATGCTTAATAATCTTTCAATGACATTAGTAAGTATCCGTGTTACAATTTTTAAAAATTGACATCGGTATGATGAGTCGATTTTAAAACGCCCTATGGGTGAGTGGTTATGCGACAGCATAAAAATGAAATTCCTTACTTGGAATACGTCTGTCTAAAAACATATTCAGTGATCTTAATAAAGCAAGCTACCAAGCACAGGTAGGTTGCTTTCTTCTGTTTTTTTATCTTATGTATGGCTCCTATGTATACCGTTAAAATCATACATAGTTACTATACATAACCTCTGTACACCTCAAATCTCTATAGATTACCCGGTACATTAATGTTTTTAATGCGTTCCGGTGCCCGCAACTTAATTGCACCTATCCCCAACTAATAATTAGATAAGGAGTTACTAAAAATGAAGATTTGGAACAATGTTAAAGTTCGAGATAAGCAACATACGATTCTGGTGTTCCTATATCGTTTTCGCGGAGCTACAAATGAACAACTTCGCCGTTATCTATATGGACACTGTGACTCTAAACGAGCTACTCAATTAGCCAATACATCAAAGTTTGTTTCTCAGCTGAAGAAGGATAAAATGATCCGCTTCAGCTCATGTTTACCATACCGACAAGGCGAAATTAATTACCTCTCACCTAAAGGTATCCAATATATTTATGATACGTGTGATATTGATGTGTCAGGTGATCCTGAAAAGGGTTTTGAAGAGCCATTTGGTGAGTTTGAATACGACACACTTAAGCCTCCTCTCAATTATCTAGAGCATCACTTGATGTATGTAGATTTGGTGCTTAAAGAACAAAAATTAAAGCATCGTAACTCGTTATACGCTGTTAGGAAATACACATATGAAAAAAACGTTGGTCGAGAAGGTTACATCGGAAATGGTCGTCTAAGACCAGATGGAGAAATGTTAGTGGAGACTAAAGATCAAAAGGTACTTGCTGCTATAGAAGTAGATACTGGATCCGAACGTTATCAACATCTAGTAGAGAAATTTCGGAATTATAAAAGATTTTTTGACTATTGCACAGCTAATGACCTCGATATTCCATACTTCGCCATATACTTTCAAACAAAACAGTCTGAACAAAAGAGGGGATGGATAAACGATAAACGTGCCATTACTGTGTTAAAGGCAGCTTCTGAAGGGCTGTCTTACTATTGCTGGACTATCGAAGTCTTTATTCCAAATAGGTGTTCCATGAAGCGTCTACTAGATAAAAATTTAGGTGATTTAGAAAGGGTTGGAGTTTGCATACCTCCTAAAGAAAATCCAATACTTGCTGAATTAGAAGCTGCAGAAAAAAGAAAAATAGCAGAAGAGAAAGCTCAATTAGAGGCAATACGGAGACACCAAGAACAAGAAAAACAAGCTGAAATGGAGCGTCAACAGAGATTACTCAGACAACAACAAGCCTTAGAAAGGGAAAAATTTCAACAAGAAATGATAGAACAACCGAACAAAGGTTTTTTCAAAAAGCTCTTCAAATAGTGAGAATCAAGACTCTGTATAGGGTCTTGTTTTTTTGATGTGGAGCAGAGGACAGTTTAATTAACGTTCGTCTATAACATGATAGTTTCGCTAACTCTGGATTGAGGTATTTTACAAGTTACCTATACTTACCTTGGTTCGTTTTGCCAAAAACCGAGAGGTAGAAGGAGTCACTTGCCTTACCAAACATTGTTGAGAAAGGTACGATCTCTTTCCACTGCTATAACGGTTTGATTAATTACGAATGAGTGTTCTTTGTGGAAAAGTTGGTACTCATCAACTGTTATTTCTTGTGTACGTATAATTTTGAGCCTTATAGGCTCTAAAACATATAGTTCTTTGCGCTTTGAGGAATTAATTTGTGTTAGAACAGAAGGATACTTTCCGAAGTAGGCTACGAGATCAGTTAAAGTAGCTTTATTAAGAGGGCGCTTTTCATCAAGATATATCTCCCAATAGGTACCATAATGACTTTTAAATTGAGCAGTAATCAACCCTCTTAAGTGATTTTCTATTTCGTAAAGTAATAGGTACGCTTGTTGCATTAAAGTTTTATTCATTCTCTTTAACTCCATTCAATTTTGATAAGGATAATATTCTATAAAAGTAGATAAAACCCTCTAGAGTTAAACAACATTGAAATAAGTTCTATTAATCAATGCCCCAAGTGTTAGAGGTGTTATTTTAGGAGCGATTTGGATGTTTGGGAAAAGCCATATTAAAGGATTATGAGATTTAATTAAGATTCTAATGGTTATCTAATTGACATTAAATGTATTAAGCTTCCTAGATGCTCTGTCTTGATATGAGGAATTGGCCAAAGGGATAGGAACAAGAGATTTTCTATTGATAATGTGGCCAATAGAACAATCCTAACAATTAGAGCTTTCTAACGGCTAATTAAAAATTTTATTATTCAAATACTATGTAATCTAAGATTTTCTTTAGATCACTTTCTCTTATGTATGTAGTCATTCTATCATTCCTAAAGTTATGATGCACATTTATTAGTTGGAATAGGAAAGTGATTTTAGGGGTAGTTATTATAAAGTGAATATACAATTTACCGTTAAAAGATAACGGGAAAATAAATTCTATACCTTGCTCCGTTATTAAAGGACTTTTAAGCGCCGTTTTGAAGGATGAGATCAGAAAGGGAATTGAAATACTACCTGTTCCAAAAATTACAGAGGTTTGTAGCGTTAGCGGGAGTTCTTTGTAATAGTATAGCTCACTACTGGATGAAGTTAGGATCTCAGTTAAACTAATTTTTTCTCCAATAGTAAGTTCTTTTCTTCTTTTAGGAATTTTACTAATAAATTTTTCTTTATCTGTCATCTTACTAGTGGATTTTTTTGTTAACTCTAGACTTTGTAAATCTTTGAACATGATTTCTTTCTTCGGTAAATCAAATGTAGGAGCCTTTCTGAAATTGTGTTTAATGTTATAGTGGGATGTGAGTTTATTTATATAGTATATTTCATATATTGTTTGATCAGCTGCATTGTTAAATTCAATTAAACCCATATGAGAGGCTAAACTAAACCATACCTCGTTTCGTTTATGATCGGCATTTCGACCCGATAAATTATTTGTCTTCCCAATGTACAACACTTCATTATTTTTATTATAGTAGAAATACACATAGTATTTCATAGGTGTTTCACCTCCTATTACTAGTATCCCTTCATATAATTACTTTAAATTAAAAATGTATACATGAATTTGGATAAATATAGTAAAAAGCGAATTGAGAGGACCTACAATGAGTTTGAAAGGGCGTGATACAAGAGTTATTTAAACAGAAACCAGATATGCATGTAGGTAATGATTCGTTAAAAAGAGAATTGAAAAATCTATTTACATGAGTGGAGTGTTTCATGGAATCGTAGAAAATATCCAAGGGTAATAAGGCAAACAACTTAGGCTTTTATAGTAAAAGTAAATCAAACATTCCTTGGAGATGGATCAACACATTGAAGAAGTTGACATTATTGCAGAATAAATCGCTACTAATCCAAACCACTACGATTGCTACAGAAGACCAAGCCGCAGCGTAGTAAAGTTGTTACTATTTGTAAATGAGAGTAAAAGAAAAACGGAAAACAAATCGAAGGTTGTAGTTCAAGAGATTCGGTACAATCCGGTTAGTAAGAAAGATACCGTAATTCCCACTGCGCATCACAATAGGGGATTGGTTTTCTTCACCTAGACGCACCGCTCATGCACAGCATCCCCCTCTAATCTTGCTCCCGCTCTTGTTCTCTTTCGCCACATACACCGCGTGCCCAATAGATCACACCCCCATCCATACATACCATTTGTACGTTCAAAGCCCATTACTACGTAGAAAAACAACTGAGTACGTAGAAATAGCAGCAAGCATAATCCTCATGCCAAAGAGAGGAGGGGGAATCAAGAGAAAGGACCTGCACATACGTCACATGAGATATAAAAGCTGATAATAAGGAGAGGAAAGGAGATGTGAGGGGGAAGAGTGAATTTAACAATTCCCCTATTGTGTTTTATAGTATGGTATAATTAAATAGAACCTTGCTCTATCTCAAGGGGGCTTTCTAGATGGATACTTTACCTATCGGTAAATCAAATCTACTTCGCTATGTCACACTCTATACCGTTAAACAAAAGCTAACAAATGACGAATTCCTTACTCTGATTCAAACATAATCCAGCTTTAAGCCACCTAAGGACAACCGGCTTAAAATGATGCTCATGTCTCTTTTTAATAGTGGCTTTATTGAATCGACTTCCTTTAGTAAAGTCATCACTGATTCTGTCATTACAAGAAATGGACGTAGGTATTTACACTCTCAAGCCGATATATAGGTAGATACCATTCAACAGCCGATCCGGGTCATGCAGCACGCATTACAGATTCCAAACGGCCACACATTACCCACTGAACCACTGTCTCATGAACAATCGAAATTCTTAGCCCAATATATCGACTATAAATCGGTTTTACCCTATATACTTCAAACCATCCTCACTCAAGAAGCGCTATCGTTAAGTCAAATGCATGAAGTCATGAACCAAACCTTTCATTTTACACCTAGTCAATCGGTTTTTTTAAAACATCTGACTCTTTTGACCAACCAAGGGTTCCTCATTCGGGTGGACATGGCAGATAAAAGCTACTATAAGATGGTGATTTTTTTCCTCCCTTCTACCAATGTATAAAAGGGGTCCTGCTGCATTTAGAGGAAGTAGAAGCTTTCCTTTCTTCCCCACGAAAGAATCTATCTTACTAAAGGAGGCCTGTATGAATACGAAATTAAATTTAAAGCATTCCTTACAATGGCTCACTCTTGTTCTATTAAAAGAGCAGCCGCTCACACCAGATGAATGCTGTGAGAAGTTAAATAACATTCTACCGCCGCCTCCACAGCCTGGTAATCCAAAAAGGAAATATTCACATGATAAGATTCGTACGTACTTAAAAGAATTAGAATCAAACGGAGATGTGATTTCTGTTAAAGAGGGAGCATTGAGTTATTCTCTTACGAAAAAAGGGTTTGAGAGAGAAAAAGAGTGGCGAGTAACGTTAAAAGAACGCATTGAAACCATTTACCAGTCATTAAAGGTACTCTTAGATCGTATGCAGCATAACACGCAGTCCATCCCTGTTTTGGTACCGCAAGCGGACAGAGAATTTGTTCGTTCCTTGATCACAGTAAAGGATGTAATCCGCTTTTTTATTATCGATCGACTTCAAAAGAATAAATTCGATACGTTAACAAACCTGCAACATCACATGGTAAATGAATACGGCTGGACCTCAAGCCCTTCTTATTTTTTGCTGATTGGTCGTAATGAAATGTGCGAAGGGGTAGATATTGAGAATGAACCACTTGAAGCGCCTGTCATATTATTAAAATCTCAATACGGGGGGAAAGCCAATAGGCGCTATACAAGAGAGTATTCTCTCATTGACCCTACAGCTGCACAGCAGTGGAAAGATGTTTATGGACGCGATGCTGCCGAAAGCATTCAGGAAGCGTTAACCTTTACGAGTAAGTTAATCGCATTACTACGAGAAGATAAACAATCTTAAACAGAAAGAGGGAGGTAAAATTGAATCATATTGCGGAAAAGGTCAGGAAATTACGAGAGAGTTTCCAATTAACTCCTGTAGAATTTGGAAAACGTATAGGGATGCCTTCTACTCATTTAATTAAAATAGAAAAAGGAGAAGTTATCCCCGATGTAGATTCGCTTAAATTCATGTCTATTGTGTTAAATATAGATATAAGTTATTTCGATGATGAACCTAACAGTAATCAAAAAATAGAGCTAGTAGATAGGCAATGCCTTTATGACTTAACAGTAGATGGTAAACCTATAACAAACTTTGAACGGGAGTATATAGTCCGTCAGATTAGATTGCTACGAGAAATGAAAGTGGGGAGATTACATGAGTGATATTAATAATGTCGTACTATCTGGCAGATTAACAGCAGACCCCCAGCTCCACTATGTAAAGAGAGGGAATGAACAAGTCCCCGTTTGTAACTTCAGTATCGCTTCAGAAGATAAATATGGACGGACAAGCTTTATTCCAGTCATTGTATGGAGAAATTATGGGGAATCCGTTGCAAACTATATTGAAAAGGGCCAAGAGGCCATAGTAAGTGGCAGCATCTATAGCCGCCATGATTCTAAAACCGGAAGAACCTTTCTAGAGCTTCATGCGAATGAAGTGAAATACGGAAACAAAGCAGGTATGAGTCATGACAACGTTTAATGATTTGATTGATAAACTATGCGAACCGTTTCCTAAAGAAGTCCACGAACCTCGGTATGATGGGCATGGTACGTATATTCCAATCCATGTGTATCTACAACGGCTGAATGAAGTCGCTGGTGAGTACTGGACACATGAGCGAGTAGGTGAACCAATTTTTTATATGGAAGACAAACTGGTCCATACGGTTGTTAAAGTATCTATTTTGAATAGGAGCCATATGGGAGAAGGGTTCTCAAAATTTCAAGTCAATGATAAGGGAAAAATCATTAACCGTCATTATGCGATCCGGTCAGCCACAAAAGACGGGATTCGGGATGCTATTTCTTTCTTTGGAATGGGTAAACCTCTTCAAAGTACAACCAGATCAACGACACCTTCTTCTATTACCGATGATCAACAATCTTTTTTTACGACTGATCGTACATGCGTGAAATGTAATGTTGCTTTATCAGAGCATGACTTGAATGAACTTACTACTCTAAAGATCAAATTCGATTATTGTACTGATCATATACCCAAACACTTGAAAAAGAAAAGTACGTTATAATAGATTCCTTAGAGGAGCAGATTTTAATGGCTAATAATGAAATCAAACAAATTAAGAAGAGTTGCGTAACGGCAGCCTTCAATCATGTACCTATACAATACTTTAGGTACTTTCGAAACGTTCTCATTCAGAGCAAGGATTTTCAATCATTTAATATGAAGTAGATTTGACTAAATAGATAATTAGAAAATACAAGACAATCATCTTGTTTGCGCGCTAAAGTAAGCTAACTTATGGAGTTGGGCTACTAAATAAAGGCATTAGTTTAAAATTCTTATAAGAGTGGGATGCTCCTGCTCTTTTTTTGAACTATACTATACATATATCGAATTAAGAGGTGAGGATAAACATGCAGCAATTATCCCCTTATATACTTCAGAGTATAATACAGGGTATTAACCCTAAATTAATAGAAAATCTAACAAAATACTTATACGACCGTAATTTAGAAATCAGTAAGGAGGAATGGGTAGCCGAATATATTAAAAGCCTCCTTACTGCTTATTTTCTCCCAGAGAAAGGACAATTAATAGATTTTAATTCAATTCGAAGAAAACAAGTCAAAAGAAGACAAGATAATAAAAGATCATGGTACCGTACGTTATTAGAAGAAGCCGAAAGGCCCAATAATCCTATTGAACAAGAATATAATCTTATTAAGAGTATCATTGATCGCTTAAACGAAGAGCAACAAAAGATTTTAGGGGCTGATTCGCTTGATTCTTTTACATCAAAAAAACTTGAGGAAATAGAAGCGTGGCGTAAGGAGAGACAGGCACCTATAAGCTCTTACCCTTATCTTCATACAAAGAAGATGTCACAAATTAAGTTAGCACTTACAATTGATATTGTATATGACCTTGCTGAATTTTTAATAGCCAATGACCAGCAGTTTGAAAAAGCAACAATGTTTCAAGTAGAAGCTCTAGTAAACCATCCAATCTTTAGTGGAAAATCTTACTCACTTGATACAGAGTTAACTAAGAATTCAAAGGAAACCAGTCTATATAATGATTATATTGTAGATGATGAGTTAGTACTTAGAACAATCATTCGTTTAAATGAAGGGGATACATTAAGTGTTAAGAAAAATACAACACTAGATCAAAAAGATTCAGCTATTTTCCAATACATTATGTCTCAAAGGGATGAGATGTTCTATACTGACCGGACAATTATGGTGGATCTAAGCTCTTTAGTGAAGGTGATATACAACACTGATAGCAAGAAATGCTATGATCTAGTTGAAAAACGCTTAATGAAGATTAAGAATTATGATATTGAAGCCATTATTAATAACAAAGACTCAAATCAACGATCCTCTGTCGCTTATAGTATCTTGGATAGGGTTTTTATAGGGCAGGATGAAAAGAGGAACAAGGGTAAGTATTTTGTAGAGGTGGTTGTTGGGGATACGATATATAAACAAGTTATTAATTCTAGAACAATTAAAATATATCGTGATTCTATGAGTAAGTTAAATAATCCATTATCAAAAGTATTAATTTACGCTCTCCAAAAGGAGAGACTTGAAAAACATATAAATAAGAAGCCATTTACCGACCTGTACACTTATAAATATTTTACTAATCGTGCGCGATTTAAAAATGCAAATCAGGTTGAAAGAAACTTAAACGAAATCTATACTGCTCTTCAAGAATTTAAGGAGCAAAATATACTCATTAAAAATTTCAAACAAATTTACCAGTCATTTGAGATTGAATTTATCCCTTTATCATTAAATGAAATCTATGATTTTTTTGAAGAAAAAACAAACACAATTAGTCAACTCAGCTAAAATCGGCTGAGTTTTCTTTTATAACATTCAAATTTAAAAATATATGATCTAATTTCGCACTTTTTACCGTCCTCGAATCACTTTTTCGCTATTTTTACCGTCCTCAAGTTAAAATTTCGGACTTTTCACCGCTCTATGATCATAATTTCGCTATTTTTACCGTTCTCGAATCATTATTTCTCACTTCTTACCGTTCCTTAAGGAAATCTAAAAATCAATCTACTTTTTTGAAAAGTTTTATTACAATTCATTTCGCACTTTTTACCGTCCTCGAATCATCATTTCGCACTTTTTACCGTCCTGTAGTTATCATTTCGTACTTTCCACCGTCCTGTAGTTATCATTTCGTACTTTTTACCGCTCTATAATTTCTTAAAAAAGTATTAAAAACTATAAATGCTTAGAGAGAGTAAGGCCTTACGTTATATCGCACTTTTTACCGTACTTTACAACACAAAAAAAACCTTGTTTTAAAAAGGGGTTTAGAGAAATTCGCAGTTCTTACCGCTCTGAGTATCGGTTTTACCAATTCTTTCAGGGTTGCTATAATAAGCTTGTCGAATGATAGAGCTTCCAAAGTTCCAAAGATATAATAGAAAAAAACCTCAGACCATAGCTAAAGAGAACTAAAATAAAAAAAGATCCAGGAAAGTGGAAAGGGAAATCATACATAACAAAAATATTTCTTCTTCACTCAGTAACTGCGCCAACAGTTGCTCAAATGACAAAGAAAAAAGAGTTGATCATAGGATCAACTCTGTTAGGAAAATTGAATCTACAAATGCCAATTTGTAGATATGTTCATTCATCATATGGATTGGGGTCCTGATGAATGTATAACAAACGAAAACTTAAACAAACTTCGCAAAAAAATTTATAGTGCGAGGTCGTCTTTAGTTTTGTCTTTTTTAGATATCTAAATTATATCGTATATTTCACTTATTTTTCAAGTGCTGTCACCATTATTCATCACAACTATTCAAAAGAAGGAGGTGAACATAATGATTCTACTTAATGAGTTAACCTTTAAAGGGGAAGAAACCAAGCCTGTTGCTGTAAGCTTTCCTTTTTATAAGAAAGCCTTTGGAATGGATTCTTCAGATAAAGAGAAACTTGGCAAGATCACTCATGCAGAAATTGATCTTATGCTTATTCTCCATAAGATTTGTAGCACAAATGGTAAAATCCTTTCAACTAACCGTCATCAAATCTTTCGTCGTTATAAAGCATACTTCGAAAAACCATGTACCCAATCCCAATTCTACAAAGCTTTTGATCGCTTCGTTTCTGAGGGATTGGTTATTGAAAAGAAAGATGAGGATTCAGGCTTATATACATATACAATTCAACACTTTTTAAATAAAAACAAGGTAACCGAGCGATATGTTTGTTTATCACCGATCGTATTTTCATCTGCTTTTCATTCTATGACTCTAGCAGCTCGTAAGCTCTTTATTGTGGCTTCTATGCGTCAAGGGAATAACAGTTACATTGTCTATCCCTTAAAATCGGAAAAAGGGTTATACCAGCTCCTTCGCAAAAACCAACCGGCTCATGTGCAGTCTGTTTTTAGAGAGCTACAAGGTGAGAATAAGGCCGGCTTGGTACTTTTTAATAAAGCTAGTCTATTCAAGAAAAGAGGAGTCTATACGGACGTTGTATTTTCAGTAGACTCTAAGTATCGCATTGCCCCAGCTGAAGGGGATCGATTTAGAGATCCGTTAAAGCCGGTAATGAGATATCCGCGAAAGATGAACTTTATCAGTAAATTACTAGCATCCGAGGGCGTTGCTGAATTACAGGAAGAAGTAGGGTCATTTATTCACCTCTTTAAACGCTTAGGATATCGTGTGATTAGACAAGTCATTCGTGAATTATCAATTGTCTTTAAAGAGACTGGAGTCGTGCCGCATCTAGTTGACTTTATTAAGAAGCAATCTACGCGAAAAAAAGAGAAAGAATTAGTTGACCTTGCGTATGAACATGGCCTGGCTGAGCATGTGGTTCACTTCCATAAAGGTGTAGATAGAGAGGACGCTCTTCATCAATTTATTGTAAAGGTCTCAGAATACATACCATTACATAAGATAGGAAAAGCATTTAAGAAAACTAAGAAAGTCATTGATACTCATGGTTTACTACAACCTATAGAGGTTACCTTAGACGATTATCAAACCTATACTCGTTTAAATCGATACCAGGAAATTCTTGCTGTAAGGCTTCGAGCGAAGCAGCTGCAAATAGACCCGTCATATTATAAGCAACTAGAGAAACAGGCGAGTTATGAGTTGGAACTAGGTAGCACTGTAAAGGATCACGTTGACTGGTTACTAAAAACCATTGAAGCAAACGCGCACCAGCACCCATTGCCTGAACGTCTTACAATAGCAGAACCTTTGCATGAGTTCATAGCTTCAGTCTGGAACCGTCCCATTTTTAATAACTATTAGACAAGCTCTCTTAAAAAATTGAATTTAAGAGGGCTATTAGTCGTAGCCTTTTGTATTTTTGAGGTGTCAAATCTCTAAAAAGAAATTCTTACCTACCATGCACCTAACTCTTTTGCCTTAAAAAAACATAAAGATTAATGTGGATAATCTTAATAAAGTGAATAACCAGTAATAAATGTGGATAATCACTTTTCATTTTCGTATGTTGTAATCAAAAAATCACCCCCTCTTTTTTCCAATGATTTTATAATGTTTTATGTTGCTTTCTTTATGATTTTCATAAGATTTATTCGCGGTAAAACCGACGTTCTTTTATGTTTTTTTAATCAAAAAATCCTCTAATCCCTTGTGATATAAGAGATTAAAGAGCTTATTAGAAGATTTATATTTAATAGATTCTAATTTTAAAAGTATTACTTCAGATTAAAGAACAGCAAATTTTAATTCTTATATTTTTTAAACAGAACTCCTTATTTTTCAATCTCAAAGTAATTATTAGGCATTATAAGAAGTAAGAATCGAGACCAGCAGTGCAGCTGCATTAACATATCCCAGTTAGTTGTCGCATGTATAAGCAGTTCCCTATCAACATGTGCTAGATCAAGTCAATATTCGCTTAACACTAGAACTGCTTGATATCCAACTCAACGATTTACAGATACTCTCTAACAACCGACTAAAAGTGATTCCGGATAAGTTCAATTATTATATAGACTAAATTTTGTTCTAAGCATTACGCCTTTTAAGAATAATTTATTTCTGACAATAGTTATTTGAAAAGAAAAAGTTTTCGAATAATTATTGACAAGTGTTAGGGGAATAATTACTATTATTATTAACACCAGTGGAGAATTAAATTAAATAAATACATGATAATCGGTAATATATACGATTAACTTAATGTTTTTACCTAAAATATATAACATGGTGTTAGTAAAGGTGATGATATGAAAATTAAAAACCAGGATTTCTTGAAGAAAGAAAATCATAATTTAGTTTTAAGTCTCATTTTAAATGAAAAACCGATATCAAGGGCTGATATAGCTAAACAAACGGAGATGAGCCCTACTTCTGCCTCTCGAATAGTAGCTTCGCTGTTAGAGATGGATCTCATAAAAGAGATCAATATTGCTAATACAGGGGTTGGTAGGAAAGCAAACTACTTTATTCCAAACGAAAATGCAGTATTTTCATTTGGAATAGAGATAGATAAAGAACTTATTCGAATTGGTCTTATGAATTTCATAGGTGAACTAGTATCGCAGAAAACATACATTCACAAAAACGGTGATCCAATGAAAACTATTAATTTTATTGCAGAAGAAATCACCCAAATTATTAACGTTAATTCTTTGGATAAGAGTCGAATTGCAGGAATTTGTGTTGGGTTACCGGGGGTAATATCTCATGATTTGGGTTATGTTGAGCTATCTGCGCAACTTGAATGGAAGAATATCAACTTATCTACATTACTTCAGGAGAAAATTAACTTACCTGTTTACGCTGATAATGAACTAAAATTAAAAGCGCTTTCAGAGTACGACAAAATGGCGGACTCAACAATTGAGAGTATGGTCATGCTTGGATTTGGTAGTGGTGTTGGATCAGCGCTAATTAATAAAGGTGAGATTTT